>NZ_JBGSQZ010000297.1:0-19314 GCF_041737865.1 Chamaesiphon sp. | reverse complement strand
ACTGTCAAGACGAGTTCTTCGCCTAGCTCGCAGTATTCTTCAACTGTTATACCGTCTAGTTTTAGTAACTGAGTAAATAATGGCTGCATCTTGTTCAAACTGTATCACTTGCTACACTAGCATACTCGATCCTGAAGACCCATGCTGACTGTGAGAATTCATCTCGATTGCACAGATGAGTTGAATGGAGCTTTGAAAGTAATTTCAGGTTCTCATCGTCAGGGTAAATTGAGTAATTTAGAGATCGCTCGATGGAAGCAAGTATCTACAGGTATTTCTTGCAATTGCGAGGCTGGAAGAATACTCCTGATGCGCCCATTATTATTACACGCTTCATCGATCGCAATTGTGCCAAGTCATCGCCGAGTGATTCATCTCGAATATGCTAGTTGTCAACTACCAGGAGGATTAGAGTGGTTTTAATCCCCAGCGATAACAACTTCGCTGTCAACTGTCAACTATCGGCTCTGGTGCGTTACCCTTCGGGATAACACACCCTACAGTATTCGATCGACTATTTCCGATGACTTTTGAGCGGTTGGTTGAGGTGGATTTTCAGGTGCAGGAGCGGGTAATAATTCATCCCGCAACCGTGAAATGATGGTGGTATCATCGATGCGATCGAGTATTTCCTGCATGACAGTATTGGCCCCCAATTGACCCCAGGTTGTCCCTGCTGATAGGTAGGTTTGAGCGGCTTTTCCGACCATATAAGCACCATAACCTGCGATCGCACCTTGAATCGCACCTGCACCCAGATAGCCAGGGAGCGCAGTAATATTAAAACTAGTACCGATGATGAGTGCTGTCGTTTTGCCAACGCCAAATACGATGCCAGTTGCCAATTCACCCAACAATAAACTCGCACTACTAAACACAATCCCGTTGAGTAACTTAGTTAGTTCATATTTGGTCATCGGCAGATTGTACAACTTAGCCAATGCCCCAATCAGGATCAGATCTACCACCACTCCACCCAATACATCAAAAATCGCGATCGGGTTGGCGGCGACAGCGATCGCCTTATACTGAGCAAATCGCCAGACTAGAGTATTTGCTTCTGACTGCATTCCGGTAAGGGTGATTTTTGCCAAACTACCTTCAGCCGAACGTGCTTGCACCAGTGCATTGATCGCTAGTAAAGATCGACCTTCTCGTGCTAGTAGCTCTTTAATTTTGCGCTGGAGTGGTTCGATTTGGGGCGAGGGTTTTTCCCACTCATATTTTTTTGTACCATCAGGATATTCGATCCGCACTTGGATGGGTGTCGGATCTGCGGCTACCATCACTACTTCATCAGCAGATAACAATCTTTGCAATAATTCATCGCTGACACTATCCCCACTCAAACTTTGCAACTGCTGATAGATACTTTGGCGTTCTTGTTCGGGATAGAGATCGGATTTATTAAATACTAGTAATAGCGGTTTTTGAGCTTTACGCAATTCGCGCAAGGCTTGATATTCGAGTTGAGTAATATCACCTGCGATAATAAATAAGATCAGATCTGCTTGACGCACGACTTCGGATGCCATTGTCGCTCGTGCTTCGCCATCGATTTCATCTAAGCCAGGGGTATCGATCAGATCGATTTGGATAATACCATCTGGCGACCAGCGGATCGATCGAGGAAACCGCGTTACCCCATTAAGTGGCCCAGTTTCTAGGACTTTTTCCCCGATTAAGGCATTTAATACCGCTGATTTACCACGACTGACAAGTCCAAATACGGCGATACTATAACTAGTCTGTTCTAGCTTGGTCAATGTGTACGCTAAGGTGTCTAGATCGCTCTGTAAGCTGGGCGAAATTTCGCCAACTTTTGTGGCAGTATATCGAGATAAACTTTGCTTTAAACTCGCTCTGGCACGATCGAGATCTAATGATGTGGGTGCGGGAGAATTTGGGGCTGTCTCAGGGTTACTCATGTGGCTGCACGATCGCGGACTTACTCAACAGGCTAGCATTAAATAGTTGATAGTTGATAGCGGGGCTTTTGGGATGGAGATTTAGACCCGTAAATTTTGTAAAATTAGAGCACATCCCCTGACATCTCAATCGAGAGACATCACGATCGCTATTCACGCTATGCCGACAACAGGCTAACGCCAACAGTGCAAGCCATTCACCATTCAGCTAATCCTTAACTTGCCAAATCGGTAGCACGATCGATTGCCAGATATTTAATTCACGGACTTCATCGCTGACACCGAGTTGAATATTGTCGATATCGGGGCGCGCGTGGTATGTCCCAAACAGCCGATCCCACCAGATGAAGACACTGCTGTAGTTGGAGTTGGTTTCGGTGACGATTTGGGAGTGATGGATGCGGTGATAGTTGGGGGTGAGGATGACGGATGCTAGGAGCCTTTCGATCGATGCCGGAAGCCGCAGATTACTATGATGCAGCGCGACAATTACGGTAAATACTAGCTCATAAATTAAGACAAAATTGCCAGCAATCCCCAGCCACCAGATTAAGACTAGTTTGGGAATACTCGAACTGATAATTTCGATCGCGTGGAATCGATATGCTGTGGACACATTCATAGATCGATCGGTATGATGTACTCGATGAAATCTCCAGGCTAAGGGTAATCTGTGCATCATTCGATGCCAAAAATACATGTAAATGTCCAGAATTAGAAAAGATAAAATTCCGGCAATGACTGGGGATGACATCGTGGCGATTAGCCCTAGATGCGATCGAACTAGCAGCCCAGAGCCAGAGATCGCGATCGTGAACAGACTTGCGGCGATCGAATTAACAACTCCCAACTCGAAATTATTGGCAATTCTGGAGCGGAGAGAATTTTGGTAGTGAAAGAAGGGAAACTTGTTTTCCAGAATTAGCAGACTAACAATGGTAATAATTACGACAACTAATTTGACTGGCATAGGCTGAAATAATCATCTGGCATGGATATTTGGGTACTTTAGAGATCGATCTCTCAAATAATCGGAGTTTTCATGTCTACTATCCTCGGTTTGGCATTAATTATTGTCAGTATTTATTTTTTGGGTCAAAATATCACGTTCACGACCCATTACTATTATACCTGGTGGCAAAAAACATCAGCGACAGCCTCCGTACTAGCCTTAATTGCGGGGATTAGTTCGCTCACCCTTTGGCGACGAGAAATGGGGAATTTTGGCTGGATTTTTATCGCCATCGGCATTATTCTTGTCTTTATGAATAGTGGCGTTATCTTGCAACCGACTAGTCTCTGGACATTTTTGGTGTCAATGCTAGCATTTGTCAGTGGTTATCAGCTACTCACTAGCGGTAGAATTAGATTCTAAAGTATTATTTTGAAATTCAGCTAGCGGGGTAGTAGCGATGAACAGACAAATTTACCTCAGCCTATGTTTATTGGCGATGGTGGGAGTAACAGCTTGTGGGCAAAAGCCGCCCATCGCGATCGCCCCGACGCCAACACCTACCCCGATGCTGACACCAACACCTGTAGCGATCCAGCCCACACCTCCAGCATCGCCACCAGTACAGTCCGCACCAGTAAAGATCCCCACAATCCAGCCAACAACAGCAGCACCTTTTACACCAAAGATCTCCGCTCTACCCAAGGCTCTGTATCCGCTCCCCACCCCTGTCGCTATTCCAGTCACACCAGATCCAGTTAAAACTAAGGCAAATTCTAAAACCGAGCCAATCTCCAAACTCAAACCGCCAACAGATCCAGCCCAGCAAATTACTCCAGTCGGGATCGGTGCAGCAAAAATTGGGATGAGTTTCAAGGAGCTAAAGGAGCAGGTAGGTGAAGGGTTTGAGTTCCCAGTCAAGCCGAGCTTTCTGGAAGGTTTTGATGCGATCGCTGTGACCAAAGCGGGGACGGTACAGTACTATATTCCTTATCCCACTGGAACTCAATTTACCGATACCGATCGGATTCAACATCTAATGACGGATAATCCCAACTACCGGACACCACAAGGTGTCGGCCCAGGTACGCCGATCGGTCAAGCTGTCTCTGTCTATGGTGGCGCGACGCTCTCGATGAGCAAAGAAAACGAATCTCGTGAGTTTATTAACTTTACCCAACACCCCAATGGTTTGGCATTTCGTCCTAAACCAGCAGGAAAGCGGAGCTTTGCGGGCGAATATCCCGAAAGTAATGAAGAGTACCTCAAAACTCAAAAGTACGATCGACGCGCCGCGATCGGTCAAATCACTGTTTCTTGTCCTGAAGACAAATGCGAACCAGACCGCTAGTTAGGCTTTAGGCTTTAGGTGTTAGGCTTGAGGCTTGAGGCTTGAGGCTTGAGGATTTAGGCTTTAGGTTTTAGGTTTTAGGCTTTAGGTGTACCCCTGTTAAGGTGAGCTGATGTACGATCGTAACTAACAATCCAAAGCCCAAGCACCAATGCGAAGCGCGCTACGCTACACACCAGTCGAACCTTACGCAGGAGAGTTTGAGAGGCGGCGTCCCGCCTCTCAACGGGGGGTCTGGGGGTCGGTACCCCCAGATCCGGGTTTTGCCCCCACCAGCAAAACTCGCAACCCACAAGTATCGATCGTTAACCCCTCCGCTTAGTACAAATAGTCACCTTAACAGGAGTACACCTAACACCTAACACCTAACACCTAACATCTAACACCTAAAGCCTAATTATGACCCCCCTTCGCGTTGGTATTGCTGGTCTTGTCGGTTCGGGAAAAACTGCATTGCTCGATGGTTTGTGCAAGCAATTGCACGATCGATATCAGTTGGCAGTAGTTACTAATGATATTTATACCAAAGAAGATGCTCAGTTTTTGGTCAGGAGCAAAGCCTTAGAGCCAGAGCGGATCGTTGGGGTGGAAACTGGTGGCTGTCCCCATACGGCGATCCGTGAAGATGCTTCGATGAATATTGCCGCGATCGAACAATTGGAGCACCAATTTCCGGATCTAGATATCGTCTTTCTCGAAAGTGGTGGCGACAATCTTGCGGCTACCTTTAGTCCCGAACTAGTAGACTTGACCATCTACACGATCGATGTCGCAGGTGGTGACAAAATCCCCCGTAAGGGCGGCCCAGGTATTACTAAGTCCGATTTATTAGTAATCAATAAGATCGACCTTGCCGTTCATGTTGGAGCCGATCTAGACATTATGGAACGGGACAGTCTGAAAATGCGTGGGCACAAACCGTTTATTTTTACTAATCTCAAAACTGGTACGGGATTAGCTGAAGTTGTTAAGTTTGTTACCGATCGGGTGGTAACTGCGGTTTATAGTTAGGATTAATTCGATCGAACAACACCAAAAACAGGGGCAATTTGTGAATTGCCCCTGTAACTGCTGCTATGCGATCTAATCTTGAACTAAGTGGATATGTTTATAACCTAGTTTGATACTAAAAGTATCGCCCTCTTTGAGTCCCATTTCTTTGGTGTAAGCAGCACCAATCAACAATTGACCGTTCTTGTGAACCGTTGCCTTATAAGTCGCGGTTTTGCCACGATTATCTCTACTGGTTTCGTCAAGTTTGACTCCTTTGGCTGTAAGCACAGCATCGTAAAATCCAGATAGATCGGTGCGGGTAACACCTGCTTTGGTAGTTTTCACATAGCCACACTGTGTAGCAGTTTCACGCTTGGCAAGATGCGAAAGTTCTTTAACTCTTTGAAGCAGAGCTTTTCCTGTAATTGGTGATGTAGGTGCAGTTAGCTCTGCTACGGAATCGACTTTAGACATAGTTTGATTAGTGGATACGGCGGACATTTTGGGCTGGATATGCAGTTGACTTCATGAATTGTTCATGATGAAGCTGACCTTATATTAGTATATTATGCACTTAATTATAATGATAGTTCCAATTAACTTTAAATTAAATGGAACATTACCGCGATCGATCTCATTTTGTTCTAACTGGAGTATCTCGACTTTCAAAATCAAATCCCCAATCTTCATCGTCTAGATTGCTTGAAGGTGTAGAGCGATTTGGCGATGTTGGCTTGACAGAAGGTGTTGATTTATCATCATCTTCATCTAGATCTATTTCAGCGTCCTCAAGATCGAATTCAGTTTGGAGTGGCTGTTTATAAGGCGGCTGAATCAATCTAAAGTCTGCATCGTATACTTCTCGACTAGTTGATTGAGATGCGCTGTCAATTTTTTCGGTACGTCGCTCTGCGTAAATTCGCTCTGTTTGGTTTGGACTATTAGTTGGAGATTGAAGATTTTGCTGGCGTTGAGGGGTCGAATCTTCCCAATCTAATTGACGATTTGCCACTGGTTCTACTTCCCAATCATCGCTGTCATCAACCATCATTGGCTGGGCTGATGACCGATTAGTAAACCTGTCTGTTAGATTGGTTCGATAACTCTTAAATCTGCTGGTTTTGGTGGGTATTGCGTCGGTGTCGCGTGATGAGCTGTCACGATTCTCCGCAGGAGAGGCTACGCCAACGACTGGTGGAGTATAGGTAAAATTATCTTCATCCTGCTGCTCGGCGCGGGATTGAGAGCGATTAATCTGCCGTTTGAGCAAACGACGATCGATCGATATTAACAGTTGGATCGTAATGCTAGATAATACTCCCGCGCCGATGGCAAGCATCAACCACACCCCGATCGGTAATGCTACTGTAGGCTGATTGAGGATAACTACTGTCATCGTCGGGAATAAATTCGAGCCAACGACAATTCCCAATAAAATCAGTACCAATAAGGCAATAATAATTTTCATACTCCCGAACCACCCAAGAAATAGACATCCACCATCCACTATCCACCATCCACACTAGATGCCTAATTTGTCACTAGAAAAGGAGTATAGATTATTCAGTATCCACCGATTTCCAGCGATTAATGGGGATACAGTCGATATCCAATCGATCCAAGGCTCTCGCGACGACAAAATCGACCAGATCGTCGATCGATTGCGGTTTATGATACCAGGCAGGGCAAGCTGGGACGATCGCGGCTCCGGCTTCGGCTAGGCTCGTGAGGTTTCGCAGATGAATCAGACTAAAGGGAGTTTCGCGGGGGACAATTACTAGTTTACGTCCTTCTTTGAGTTGGACATCGGCGGCGCGTTCGAGCAAATCTCCGCTCAACCCAGCGGCTAGTTTGCCGACGGTACTCATACTACAAGGGATAATAATCATCCCTTGAGTGCGGTAGGAACCACTGGCGATGTTTGCCCCAACATCACCCCAGCGATGACAGCGTAATTTGCCAGCAGTCGGGATGCCAGCCTGTTCGCGCCAAAAGTCTGCCTGTTCTTCGGGTTCGCTAGGCAATCTAATTTGGTCTTCGGCTTGAAATACCATGTAGGTAGATCTAGATGCGACTAGCTCGATCTGGTAGTCGGCAGCGAGGAGATATTTAATCGCTCGAATGGCATAGATTAAACCAGATGCGCCAGTGATACCGAGGATGAGGGGTTTTGTCATTAATTGAAGTGAAGAGGGAGGAGGGACAGATAAGGGGTAAGGGTTTACAGTTACCGAATAGCAGAAGCTATGGCTTCGGGGTTTAAAGCTACCTGATTGTGATTAGAACATTGGGCGGGAGACCTGTCCAGTAGAATTTAAATCTCCGTTCTAATCACTTCGCTGTCAACTATTTACCTTTCCCCTTTTCTCATTATCGGTGAGATCTTCTACTCCCCGATCGGTTCAAATTCCTCCAGTTCTGTGGAAGATGGCTCTAATTCTGCCAAATCCGGCTCTGATTCCGCTAAAGATGACTCTAATTGTGCCGATGCGGTTGCGGCTTCGGACAGCATACTGGTGACAGTGACTAGATCGATTTGCTGGCGATAGTAGTCTACACTCTTGACTTGGACTTCGACTCGATCGCCCAGACGGTATGAGGTACGGTTTTTGCGTCCGACTAGACACGCATAGCGGGGACGAAATTCATACCAGTCATCTTTGAGCGAACTGACGTGTACCAATCCTTCTACCAAAGAGTCTTCGATTTCGACAAAGAAACCGTAGGATTGAACGCCAGTAATTAAGCCTTGGAAAATTTCGCCTGTGCGGGCTTTCATCTTCTCGGCTTTTTGTAATCCAGCGAGATCGTTTTCGGCATCTTGGGCGATTTTTGTGCGATCGTTTAAATGCGCGATCGATCCGGCAATTTGCGATTCTAGTTCCTGTTGAACTGTTGGCGTCAGGACGTTCCAGGTGATCTGTCCGTGACAGCTACTGCTACCCAAATTGACTATTTCTTTGGCGCGAGAAGTTTTGCGATCGCGTCCGTTTTCAAATACTTCGTGCAGCACCCGCTGGACTAAAATATCGGGATAGCGGCGCAGTGGTGACACCGCGTGTGTATAGCCATTCTCGATCGCTAGCCCAAAATGAGCACTGGGTTTGGTACTGTAAACGGTAGTCTTCAGTAGAGATTTGAATAGGTAATTTAGTACCTGCGGCACTGGTGATGCGGCGAATTGTAAGCTCAGACGTTGTAAGTCGGCGACGCTGATTTCTGTCTCGACTTCGCCCTCGAAATTCAATCCTAAATTAATCGCTAGCTTAATTGTATCGTTGACTTCTACCAGTTCGGGATTGTGTTGAACTGCATAAATCCCTGGCACTTGGAGAGCTTGAAGATGGACGGCGATCGCATAATTTGCCATCACCATCACTTCGGTAAGCAACGATTGTGGATCTTCCAAAAAGATCGCCCCCAATCTCCCCTCATCAGCAAACGGTGTTTGCTTCTGGATCAGATCGACTTCCAAACCCCCTCTAGATCGTCGCTGCGCTCTAAAAGCTGGTGCAATGATGTTCCAGATCGGTTTGATGATTTCAATCGCTTGGGGGTCGATTTCGACGGGTTCGTCGCTGATGACGGCATCAATTTGGCTCGGAGCCAGCAGCCAGTCTAACTGAATCCGACTTGGTTGAATATTAAACTCGATCAACTCGCCACGATCGTTGAGCGTGAGCAAGACTGAAATTGCTAGTCGCTCGGCTCCTGGTATAAAACCACAAGTCTGATGTACGGCATCTGGTAATAGGGGAATGGTATTTTCGCCCAGATATACCGCCGTACCGCGTTTTCTGGCTTCGCGATCGAGTCTGTCATCAGCGGCGATATAACTAGCGATATCGGCGATATGTACCCCCAGTCGCCAGATCTCACCCTCTAAATGTTCGATCGTCAGCGCACTATCGATCGAGCCTAGTTGTTCACTGACAGCAATTGTCGGTAGTTGCCTCAGATCTACTCGCTTACTGGCGATCGGATCTTTGAATCCTTTAGCAATTTTTGCCGCAGCAGCTTCTACTGCGGGTAAAAATGTTTGGTGCAGATCGTGCTTGCAAGTCACGATATCGAGATCCGCCGCTGATTCAGCCGTAGTCCCCAACACCCTCGCCACTTCACCGATCGGTAAATCTTGCCCGATCGCGTGACGCAGCACATCTACATGCACGAGATGATCGAGAATATCATCGAGGACGATCTGCTCTTGCTGATGATTTTGCGACGATTTGATGTCACTTTCCTTTACCTCCAACTCAAAGAGGAGTCGATCGTCCAAAGGTATCGCCCGATATTCACCCGTTTCTAGCCGTTTCACCTTAGCCAAAATCGAGGGATTCGCCCGTTCTAGGATTAGCTTCACTGCCCCTTCAGGACTCCGCCGCCGCGTACCTTCCTTGATCGTCTCAATCAGCACGCGATCGCCGTTCCAGGCATTGCTGAGATGACTTTCACGGATGTAGATATCATCCGCACTCTCATCATCTTGGATCGCAAAGCAAAAACCCTTACTCGAACAGCGTAACTTTGCCTCGACAATGTGCTCGATCTGTTCGCGGCGATATTTACCTTTCTCCTTGTTGAGAATCCCAATTTTTTCTAGTAGTTCTAAAGCTAGATCTAACTGCTCGATACTCGCCGGAGTTTCACAACCTAACTTCTTTTCCAGTAACTTTGGGGCAACTAACTTCTCAGAACTAACATGCGATAGCAGCGTGGCGATCGAAAATTCCATATAGTTTAATTTACCTCCACCCAAGGACATATTCATTTATTAAATTTGTAGTACTGCTGACGGCATCTTTGGCAAAGGTACTTTTTTCCACAATCTTAGCAACAGTAAAGTATCCGAACACGTTAGTTAGTTATGCTTGACAGGTGGCGGCGATCGCTTGCGCCGATGTTGTTGCTATCTACTACATGCCAAACAGTTGACCCGATCGTACCGACTAGTATCGAATAACAGCTTTAGACTAACAGATAAGTACTTAACAGTAATTTGCGAATTTAGTAATAGCATCGTTGGCAGTCACAACAGTGCTTGATGCTTATTATCATATTACCTTTGAATGTCATTTCTGATACCATTTTTGTAAAAAATGGTTCATGCTCCGATACTATCCCGCTCGACAGACGATCTCGCTCCACACTGTAGCTAGGTTAGGCTTAAATTTTAGTTTGGCTCGATCGTTGACAAATTATGGTGATAAACACCATAATAAATAAAAGCTATTGTGAGGAAACAATGAATCCAGTCACAGAGATCGCCACAACCGATCGCAGCCTCAGTCAATCGATATTATCCTTGTCAAGCAATGACTACAGCCTATTAACAGATCTATATCAGCTCACGATGACTGCTTGCTACGTCGGCGAATCACTCGATCGATCTGTGGCTAGTTTCGAGCTATTTATTAGAAAGTTACCAAAAGGCTTCGGTTATACGATCGCGATGGGGCTAGCGCAAGCCTTGGAATATCTCGAACAATTTCAGTTTAGTTCCGCTCAAATTGATGCACTCCAAGCAACAGGAATTTTTAAAAACGCCCCCGATAGGTTTTGGAATCTGTTAGCCACCGCTCGATTTACAGGTGATGTGTGGGCGGTACCAGAAGGAACCGCGATCTTTGCTAACGAGCCGATTTTGCGGATTGAAGCTCCCTTGTGGCAAGCCCAAATCGTGGAAACTTACCTACTCAATACTATCAACTATCAAACTCTCATCGCCACCAGAGCCGCTAGATTGCGAGATGTGGCGGGTGCTGATGCCACACTCCTCGAATTTGGTACCCGTCGCGCTTTTAGCCCCCAAGCTTCCGTCTGGGCGGCTCGTGCGGCGATTGCTGGTGGGCTAGACACTACTTCCAACGTTTTAGCCGCCTTAAAATTAGGTTGTCAACCCAGTGGTACGATGGCACATTCGTTAGTGATGGCGATAGGTGCGCTCGAAGGCAGTGAGCAAGCAGCATTTAGTGCTTTTCATCGTTATTTTCCAGGTGCACCGCTATTAATTGATACTTACGATCCAATTATTGCCGCTACAGAGTTGGCTGCACGGGTAGCAGCAGGGGAAATGGAGCTATCAGGAATTCGGTTAGACTCTGGGGATTTGATTACTTTATCTCGTACCATTCGATCGATTTTACCAAATGTTGATATCTTTGCCAGTGGCGACTTGGATGAGTGGGAGATTGCCAAATTACGTGCGGCAAAAGCACCGATTAATGGCTATGGGTTGGGGACTAAATTGGTAACTGGTAGTCCAGTTAATGGCGTATATAAGCTAGTTGAGATCGACAATATCCCGACGATGAAGCGATCGACTAATAAAATGACATATCCTGGTAAAAAACAGATATTTCGTCAATCTCAAGCTGGAAAATTTATTGGAGACACGCTTGGTTTAGCTAGTGAAGGGACAGGCTTATTGGAGCTAGTCATGAGTAAAGGAGATCGGCTCCAGCCAGAAGAGAGTCTCGCCACCATTAGAAAACGTACCGATCTAAATGTAGCGCACTTATCTACAGAAGTTCGAGATATTAACTACGATGGAGCTACCCCCGTGCGGATTTCTTCAGCACTATCACAACTCACCCAAACCTTGAAAAATCGAACTTAAATTAATTGATACTTCGGCTACGCATTGCCTACGGTAGGCTAACGCCAACAGTACAAGTAATTGGGTTTTCAGGGTGAGGTTAACATCCCTATTTTAGCAACAACTTATCTAAAAGTGTTTTCAGGCTCTGGTACTGGTGCGTTACGGCTTGCGCCTAACACACCCTACATCAACTAAAGCCTAAAACCTAAAGCCTAAAGCCTACCTTCTACCCTCTACCCTCTAATTAGATGAAAGTTGCCTTATTTGGAACTAGTGCAGATCCACCGACGATTGCTCATAGAGATATCATTCATTGGTTGGCATTAAAACAATTCGATCGAGTGGCAGTTTGGGCAGCAGACAATCCATTTAAAGCGCATGGAGCATCGCTAGAACAGCGATCGCAGATGCTAGAATTGTTAATCGATGAAATCGATCCAGTGAGTAATGGACATGTGAAAGTATACCGCAATTTAAGCAGTAGGCGGACGTTAGAAACCCTACTGATTGCCCAAGAAACTTGGCGAGATAGTGAATTTTTCCTAATAATTGGTGCAGATTTAGTCGCTCAAATGTCCCAGTGGTACCGAGTCAGCGAACTACTGAGTCAAGTAAAATTATTAATAGTGCCCCGTACTGGCAACAACATCGAATCGGCAGACTTGCAACGACTTAGAGAGCTAGGCGCGCACATCGAGATCGCACCACTATCGACACCAATTATTTCATCCACAGCAATTCGGAATAGTCATTCGATTGAAGGTGTAACTCTTGGTATCGCCAAGTATATTCAGCAACATAATTTATATTCTATAATTGATGAATCCCGTGACAGAGCGAAGCTTAAATAAACAGACACTTGCTGATTTTAAAGTAGGGGTAGACAATGCGATCTTCTCAATCGATACCCAGCAAAATCGATTATTAATATTATTAGTGATGCGACATGACGAACCCTATTTAGGCTATTGGTGTTTACCAGGTACCCTAGTCAGACATGGAGAACCATTGAAGACTGCTGCCGATCGCATCCTATCAGAAAAAATCAAAGTTGATAACTTATACCTCGAACAATTATATACCTTTGGTGGCCCAGGACGCGATCCGCGTGAAGCAGCCGATAGTTATGATGTGAGATATTTGTCAGTTAGTTACTTTGCTCTAGTTAGATATGAAGCCGCCGAACTTATTGCCACCGGAGTCGGGGGAATTGCCTGGTATCCGATCGACAAATTGCCCGATCTCGCCTTCGATCATCAACAAATTATTGAATACGGACATCAACGACTGAGAAACAAATTAGAATATAGTCCGATCGCATTTGATGTACTCCCAGAACTATTTACACTCAGCGATATTTATCAACTATATACAACAGTCCTCGGTGAAACATTCTCCGACTACTCCAATTTTCGTAATCGCCTAATCAAACTAAAATTCCTCCAAGAAACAGGGATCAAATCCTCTCGTGGCAGCGGGCGTCCAGCCAGTCTCTATCGCTTCGATCCAGTCGCATTTGCACCATTAAAAGACAAACCATTACTATTCGTCTAAAAAAGATAATCATTATACCACACCATAAATCTCTCCGCATTCTCCCCTCACTCTGCAAACTCTGCGTAAAATGAAAATAGCACTAGCTCAACTCAATCCTACCATCGGCGACTTAAAAAATAACGCCCAACAGATTTTAAAAACCGCCCAACAAGCAGCCGCCCAAGGAGTAAAACTATTACTCACTCCCGAACTATCATTATGTGGCTATCCACCGCGTGACTTATTACTCAATGCCCACTTCATCACCGAAATGGAGCAAGAACTCCACCAATTAGCAACAGAACTACCTCCAGAAGTCCGCGGATTAGTCGGACTAGCTACCCGCAACCCTGATGCGATTGTCACAGGTAGCAAACCATTATTTAATAGTATCGCCCTACTCGCTGCTGGAAAGGTACAAAATATCTTTCACAAGCGACTATTACCGACTTATGATGTATTTGATGAAAATCGATACTTTACCCCAGGTAGTGAGGCAAATTGGTTCATTCTAGATGGTATTAAAATCGGGGTGACAGTCTGCGAAGATCTGTGGAATGATGAAGACTTCTGGGGCAAACGTAGTTACTTAATAAATCCGATCGCCGAATTAGCTATACAAGATATAGATTTGTCGATCAATCTATCAGCTTCACCATATAGCATGGGCAAGCAACAGATCCGAGCAGCAATATTAAAACATGCCGCATTTAAATACGATCGAGCGGTATTATATGTCAATCAAGTCGGTGCAAATGACGATCTAATTTTCGATGGTTGCAGCCTGGGATTCGATCGATCGGGTGAGCTAGTGTGTAGAGGCACATCATTCGATCGCGACTTAATTATCGTCGAATTTGATGAAGCAACAAAAGATTTAAAACTAGCTAAAATTCAACCCCAACCAGATGGTGCTGATGCTGAAATTTGGCAAGCATTAGTATTAGGTGTGCGCGACTATATTCACAAATGTAGTTTTCAAAAAGTCATCTTGGGCTTGAGTGGCGGTATCGATTCGGCATTAGTCGCCGCAATTGCAGCAGCAGCCATTGGAGCAGATAACGTCTTAGGTGTATTGATGCCTTCAACTTATAGCTCGTCACACTCAGTCACCGATGCGATCGCCCTAGCTGCTAATCTGGGGATTAAGACCGAAACTATCCCGATTGGCGACTTAATGCAAGGATTCGATCGCACCCTAGAGTCACAATTTAAAGATACCGAATTTGGACTAGCTGAAGAGAATATCCAGTCACGGATTCGGGGGACATTACTGATGTCCATGTCCAATAAATTTGGTTATTTACTGCTCTCAACTGGCAATAAATCTGAGATGGCGGTTGGCTATTGCACCCTCTATGGTGATATGAATGGTGGTTTAGCTGTCATCGCCGACGTACCCAAAATGCGAGTATTTTCAATCTGTAAATGGTTGAATCGAGAGCGAGAAATCATCCCCACAAATATCATTACCAAGCCACCTAGTGCCGAACTTAAACCCGGACAAATCGACCAGGATTCACTACCACCTTATGAAATCTTAGACGAAATTTTAGCAGCGATCGTCTGCGAACATCAATCCCTCGAACAAATAGTCGATCGCGGTTTCGATTCGCAAGTAGTCACCAAAATAACCAGACTAGTCAAACTTGCCGAATTCAAACGCCGTCAAGCTCCCCCAGGATTGAAAATAACCGATCGCGCCTTTGGTACTGGCTGGCGAATGCCGATCGCATCTAGATAAAAAGGTCAATAAATATGGAAAAATATTTGCAAATTAGTGAAGTAATTGACTGGCAAAATCCAGAAATATTAAAACTTGCCAATCGCCTTGCGTCAACACATCAAGCTACTGAAAATATTGCCAAGTCATGCTTTGAATGGGTACGCGATGAAATTCACCATAGTCGTGACTATCAAATGAATCCTGTTACCTGTCGTGCATCTGATGTCCTCAAATATAAAACAGGATACTGCTGCCAAAAGTCACTTACTTGCCGCCTTACTGCGTGCTAATCAAATCCTGGCTGGATTGTGTTATCAACGGTTAACTGTTGACGATCCGCCTGCGGCAAAGCAGCCCGATCGAAGTGTGTCATGTACATTACATGGCTTAAATGCTATTTTCTTGCCAGAAATTGGTTGGTATCGTGTTGATGCGCGTGGTAATCGTGCTGGTATTAATGCTCAGTTTACCCCGCCCCAAGAACAGCTAGCTTATGAGATTCGATCGCCACAAGAAGCTGACTTTCCAAACATATTTGCCGAGCCATTATCAGTAGTAGTGGATGTTCTCCAATCATTCACTAAATGGGAAGAAGTACTACTGCATCTACCCGACATTTCTCCAGAGGGACAGTCACTAGATCGGTTAGGTGAAAAATATTTTTAGTTTATAATCAAGAACAAGACTCAATGAGATCGATCCTATGATATCTGATTATCTCAACCGGATTTTACCTAGCACCGAAGAACTACCATGTTCCGACGATATACCTGTGGATAATGAAGACCAGAATTTTTTACCCAACGTCTTATTATTTCTATTAAGCTCCATTTGGGCAGATCGATTTGACTGGTATTTTGCCGCAGACATGGCAATTTATCATACAACTGGTGTCAATCCCAGAGTGCCTGTCGTACCCGATGGGTTCCTCAGTCTAGGTGTCGAGCGTCAAAAAGGTGGTAAATCGCGCCGCAGCTATGCCACCTGGGAAGAAAACGAGATCGTACCGATGATTACTCTAGAAATGGTGTCACATACGCCAGGGAATGAATACGACGAAAAAATGGAAATTTACGCCAAGTTGGGGGTGCTTTATTATGTCGTCTACAACCCTGAATTTTGGCTGCGTGACAGGCACCAACCATTTGAAGTTTATAAATTAGGCGCGGAGCGTAACTACCAATTACAAATCGGCGAACCCTACTGGATGCCAGAAGTGGGTTTAGGGATCGGGAGATGTCAGGGTGTGTTTGATGGGATCGATCGCGAGTTATTGGCTTGGTACAATCGCACGGGCACTCGTTATCTAATGCCAGAAGAAGTCGCGCAGCAAGAAAGACAACGAGCAGATCGGGTTCAACTGCAAGCAGATCGACTAGCCGAGCAACTTCGCGCTCTAGGTATCGATCCTGACATCTAGGCTGCATCTGGGTAGATAGTGACGATTTAAACACGACTCAGACAACTACACCGTATTCCTGCTAAAATCGATCGTAAATACAGCAGTAACTTGAGTACAAATGCGAATCCTGGCTCTTGTCCCTGGTGGAATTGGCGACCAAATCCTCTTCTTCCCCACGATCGATAATCTCAAAGGACGTTACCCAGACGCAGAAATAGATGTCATCGTCGAACCTCGCTCGACTGCTGCATATCGCGTTTCCAAGTCTGTCCACAAAGTTATTCCCTTCGATTTCAAAGATACCAATGGCCCTGCTGATTGGGGTAATCTCCTGGGGATTATTCGCGATCGTGAGTATGATGTCGCGATGTCCTTGGGGCGTAGATTTGGAGTAGGTTTACTATTGTGGTTGACTGGTATTCCCGTCAGGATTGGGTTTACAGCGGGTATTAGTAATTTATTTCTGTCCAATCCCGTCATGTTGAATCTCAATCAATATGCGGCGGACATGTTTCACGATTTGGCCAGAGGATTGGGTGTGACCGATCCTTGTCCCGCTTTGGCGATAAATGTCCCAAAAGCGGATATCGAGTGGTCTGAAGCCGAACAGCAGCGTCTGGGTATCAAAGAAAGCGGCTATGTATTGATCCATGGCGGTTCGAGCAAATCTTCAGAAACCCTCGGCTTTGATAAGATTTATCCAGTCAAGCAGTGGCAGCAAATCGTCAAAGATCTCCAAACTCGGCAACCGAATATCCCTGTCGCGATCGTTAAAGGCCCTGATGATGGCGAATTTATCGAGTCAATGCTGGCTGTGTGTCCCGATCTCAAAGTAATTAGCCCCACAGATGTCGGTAAACTTGCCGCCACGATCGCAGGTGCCAATCTGATGCTCTGTACCGATAGTGGCCCGATGCACTTGGCTGTAGCCGTTGGTACATACACGATCGCGTTATTCGGCCCAACAGATCCAGATAAATTATTACCTAAAAATGGTCGCGCGATCGCCGTCAAATCTCGGACTGGTAACATCGCGGATATTCCACCTTCGGACATTCTAGAGAAAATCTGGAAAGGGTAAATCTTACTCGATATTCGATCGACATAAATAAGTCTGTGGGGATGGATGAATAATCGATCGCTGGATTAATTTAGATTCAGGATTGTTATAATTAGCCCATCTCATCCTCAGGAGTTTCGATCGTGTACGCAGTTGTTTCGGCAGATCGCATTTCAATTCCACCCGGCTCGGTACTTCGGATTCCTGGTTCGTGGCAAGATTTTTGCCAACTACGTGATAATCGGGATGATGGCTCAATTCCCCGTCTGCGATATCATCATGGAGAAATTTTATTGATGAGTCCATTGCCCAGACACGGACGGGAAGCTAATATCATCGCAGATATCGTTAAGGCTTTGCTAGATAATGAAGATCGTAATTATGAGGCATTTACACCGATTACGATGGAGTTGTCAGAAGTGAGTGGTATTGAGCCAGATTATTGTTTTTATATTGATAACTGGCAAGCAGTAGTAGGCAAAGATCGGATCGACTGGAAAGTAGATTTACCACCAGATTTAGCTATTGAAATCGATGTAACTAGCTTCACGTCAGAGTTGGATTTTTTACCTTTCAATGTACCAGAAGTGTGGATATTTAAGAAGTACCAATTAACAATCTACCAGTTAGTTACTGACAAATATGAAGTTAGCGAAACTAGTCGTTATTTTCCAGGTGTTCTACTTCAACAGACGATCGATGATTGTTTCGTAATTGCCAAAGAAAAAGGTACTGGAGCAGCAATTAGCGAACTACGTCGATTTCTAAGCAATTGAGGAAAGGATTATTGGACAGGCGGTTGGCAAGGAAGCAGGGTGGGAACTGCTGATGGGCGGGTTCCCCGCCCAATCCACCATCTATGTTTCGGGCTTCGGATATTTTGGAGAAAATCTGGACAGGGCAAGTTTAGTTGAAATTGAAAATGGAATATTCACCTGACATATCAAAATTGCCCATTCCAAAAGATGACGGGGGATGTAATCACCTTTTAGGTAAGAAATTACCTCAAGTGCTGCTCGATTCAACTAGTGGTGAGCGGTTGGACTTGTCAGCAATTCAGGGAAAGGTCGTTATTTACTGCTATCCAATGACGAAGCAACTTAACGTCCCAATACCTGATGGATGGGAGCAGATCCCTGGTGCGGCGGGTTGTAAGCTGTTTTACATCTAATTTTTTTGACTGAATCCCTTGCGGCAAAGGTTCTAGAGGACAAAAAGAGTGTTTTAAATGTTTGACAGCTTACCCTTCAATCTTGCGCTTTTCGAGATTTTAATACCGAATTTCAAGAGCTTGGAGTTGATGTATATGGAATTAGTACACAAGACTCCTTGTACCAACAGGAAGTAATTGAACGACTTCATTTACCATTTGAGCTTCTGAGCGATGCAAATCTTGCGTTTACGACCTTATTGCGATTACCAATATTTGAGGTGGAGGGCAAGCGACTAATCAGGCGACTTACCCTTGTTGCAGATGGCGGGAAAATAGTGAAAGTTTTTTATCCAGTTTTTCCACCAGATACGAATGCACGAGAGGTGATTGAGTGGTTGAAAGAGTAAGGAGTTGTAGTATGTGGTTTGCTAAATTTTAGACATTGTAATGATATCCACATGAAATAATAGTTAAGTAGGTAGGCGCAATTAAATATAAGATAGATGAGTTCCAATAAAGTCCCTGATGCCAGCACCTCTACGAATCATTCTTACTCCAGAAGAAGACCTAACACTAAAAGAACTGCGTCTGGCTCAGACAGTACCCCAGCGA
>NZ_JBGSQZ010000296.1:0-7776 GCF_041737865.1 Chamaesiphon sp. | reverse complement strand
CACCCTACAAATATTATAGGGCTTGCTGAAGATCTCAGCAAGCCAATCACTGCAAGGGTTTTGAGCCTTTTTTCAGAAATTAAGTGCAAGGTTTTGACGTTGAAAGGCTCAAAACCCTTGCACTCGATCGCTTGAATCTGGCGATCGAGTGCAAATATTTGCAACAAAACCATTTTTTAGCAAGGAGTTCAGGCTTTAGAACAGCATCAGGGACTAATTCAGCAAGCCCTATTATAGATTTGCGATTAGAGGTACCGTCATGTCTGAAATTACGCTCGATTCAGATCGACTCAAGGAAATCTTCAAAAGTGCGATTGTCGAACTAATACATGAAAATAGAGCAGAAGTCTCTGATTTTCTAGCAGAGATGCTCGAAGATGTTGCAATCTAGCAAGCCATCGCAGAAGGTGAAGCTACAGAAATTGTTAGCCGTGAGTCAATCTTTCAACTCTTGGGGCGGAAAGTGTGAATGTCGAATTTAGGAATGGTAGGAGTTAGTGGGTAAATTATTGGTAAAAGATAAGGCTTCAGGTGTTTTTCAGTGTGAGAAAGTTGTAAATAGTTATGAATATTACTCAGCCTTCCAAACTGCCCTTCCTAGAATTTATCGGCTGGCAAATTGCTGATATTTACCGCTTGACTCAACTAGAAATGCTGGCCAGTTACGAACGCGGTTGGCGGTATCGTCATATTACCGATCTTCCTGCAAGTGAGTTGGCATTTATCAAGCAACTCGCTATCGATCGCAAGTCTTGGTTATTAAGTGAATTTATGGATTTTGAGATCGGTCATCATCAATTAATTCATCGTATCTTAGAAAGTTTAAATTGTGAATTTCTGAGTGAATGTCGAGCATATTTTGGTGGCGGCACTCTGATCTCATTGGATCTTGGAGAATATCGCACGAGTAACGATGTTGACTTTATCTGTGCCTTGGGATCTGATTATCGCAAGTTACGTAATGCGATTAGCGATCGAACTCCTCGCATCTTATTAAAGGATAACTCCGATCTAGAAATCGAACGGTTTACTGCCGATCAATATGGGATTAGAATGGCGATTGTTGTTGATGGCATCCCAATTAAGACTGAAATTATTGCCGAAGCGCGATTTGAATTAGATTTGCCACGTCAACCGAGTTGGTCGCCAGTTGAGTGTTTGAGTATCACTGACTGTTTTACTAGTAAATTATTAGCTAATGCCGACCGATACGCAGATCCTAGCGTTCATTCCCGCGATCTCATCGATCTAGCTTTCTTGCGAAACTCTCAACCTATTCCACCTTTAGCGATCGAGAAAGCTGAAGCTGCTTATCGAGTTATATTACCTTTAACTGCGGCATTAACTAAGTTTCAAGCGGATGCCGATCTCAGATTTCACTGTTATGAGAATTTGAAAATTCCTGAAGCTTTTCGGTCTGAGTTAATTGATGGTATCGATTTATTGGCACTCGATCTGGGTTTAGAGAAAACTAGTCGAACTATTAGTGAATCAGGTGACAATATTTTTCCGTTTATGTGAGAATATATCGGTCTGTCGATCGGCTGAAACTAATGTGGTGGCAGTGCCCACTATCTAGATTACAGGTAATTCTCAGGTTATAAATCATTGAGTTACCCTACTTCGATCGAATCGCTGCCAGAAAATCTTTAATAGCTTGCGGTTGGTTTTGAGGTTGAATATATCGTGCCAACAGTTGAAAATCTAAACCTGGAAAAAACTGACTGCTGACAACTTCAAGATCGATCGAGTCGCGCAGATCGTAAAGAGTCAGTCGATTATTTTGCCATACCAAAACTTCAGGAATACCTAGCCCTCGATAGATCGCTAACTTATCGATGCCGCCACTTGTTAAGTTAATCTCAACTGCAAAATCTGGTAGCTCTTTAATTGTACCGACACAATAGCATTCGTCGGGTTCTAAACCTTGCGCTGTCGCCGCTCGTCGAAAAGTTGTCGAACCGTATCCATGCAAAGGAATATCCAGCTCCTCCGCATAACGTTCTAGGAGCCTCGCTACGATCTTTTTTATCGTTTCATGTTCGGCAGAGGGCATAAATATTTCTAAAGTTCCCTCAAGATAGATTAGCTTCAATCCAGAACGATCGCCAAAAATGTTTAGGAGGCTTTCATACTGTTGCCAAGTCACATTCGGTAAGATTAACCGTTGTGATTCAATATTTGGTGGTTGAATTAAGGTGGTCATGGCAAATGACGAGCTAGCATAATAGTTAGACTAATTGTAGCTATTAATTCGATCGAATCTCACAATTAAAAATTATTCTGCTTGAATACATCGATCGCAATAACCACGCACGGTAGTTTCATAGCTAACTGCTTGTAAGCCCGAGCGCAATCGATCGAATGCTACTACAGGCAAGTCATCCCAGTCGATATCTTCGATCGAGCCGCATTGTTGACAGTGGAAATGATGGTGGGATTCGACGATCGCATCGTAGCGCGAAACGCCAGCTTCAAGCAGTACTTCGCGGATCAATCCTGCCGCGCGGAGAGCTTGCAATGAGCTATAAATCGTCGCTTGGGAGGAGACGGGACAGTATTGATTCAAATCTACCAAAAGCTGTTCGACCGTGGGATGATCGTTGCGCGAGAGTAAATTGGCATACACGGCGAATCGTTGCGGTGTCACGCGCAAGCCTTTGGCTTTGAGTGTCTTGACGATCGCGTCTGTTGATGGCTGGCTCATAGCAAGGGATGACTAGGGACTAGAAAACTAGTTGCTAGTAGAGAGATACTGTAATCTCCAATTATAATGCCCAAATTCCGAGAACGACCGCTAAATTTTAAATATTCTTAATTAAGTGTATTTGTTACACTTGACTTATTCCTAAATTAGAATTATTCTGAGATGTATGAGGTTCGCTCGCTCGGTAGTCAGTTGTCGCGCTCGATCGTGCGCTGACCATAATTAATTAAATTTAGGAGTAAATCATGGCTGTAGTCAACCAACAAGTGCCTAACGTTGTATTTAAGACTCGCGTCCGCGACGAATCGGTCGAAGGGCCAAACCCTTTTAAATGGCAGGATACGACTACACAAGACATCTTCGCTGGTAAAAGAGTAGTTGTCTTCTCGCTACCTGGTGCCTTTACACCTACCTGCTCCACCACCCACCTTCCTGGTTATGATGCTGCATACGACGAAATCAAAGCACTGGGTATTGACGAAGTGTACTGTGTATCCGTCAATGATGCTTTCGTGATGTTCCAGTGGGGCAAAAACATGGAAGTGAAAAACGTTAAGCTATTACCCGACGGTAACGGTGAATTCAGCCGGAAGATCGGAATGTTGGTCGAAAAATCTAACTTAGGCTTCGGGATGCGGTCTTGGCGTTATTCGATGGTCGTCAATGACGGCAAAGTCGAGCAAGCATTCATCGAAGATGGTTATAGCGACAACTGTGAAACCGATCCGTTTGAAGTTTCTGACGTCAATACGATGTTGGCTTATTTGAAGAGTAAGTAGTTGTAGGTTGGGGGTTGGGTGGGTAAAGATCTACCCAGCTTTTCGGTTTGGCTGCGTGGATCTTTACCCACCCCACTGGGCGGGGCACCCGACCAGCAGCCCTATGGGCACCCTCCTAGGAGGGGTTTGGGGGGTAAAGCTATCTCAGCCGAAGTCTATTAGACTTGTATATAAGCAACATCTCCAAATTTTGGGTAAGCTAAGGAAATACAGAACATGAGTTATGATTTTGACCTATTCGTAATTGGTGGCGGTTCCGGTGGGATTGCTACAGCCCGACGCGCGGCTGAATATGGTGCGAAGGTCGGTGTTGCTGAATATAGTAGACTCGGCGGTACCTGTGTCAATCGCGGCTGTATTCCCAAAAAACTGATGGTGTATGCGTCCCACTTCCCCGAGCTATTTACCGATGCGGAAGGTTATGGGTGGAGTGCGGTCGAAAGTCAGTTGGACTGGTCGAAAATGGTGACGGGGATTGATAATGAGTTGGTGCGGCTGAATGGGATTTATCAGACGATGCTGGATAAATCCAAAGTAGAAGTCATCAGAGAACGCGCTAAATTTATCGACCATCATACGCTGCAAGTAGGCGAACGCACCATCACTGCTGATAAAATATTGATTGCAGTGGGCGGACATCCCGTGCGTCCAGACATTCCTGGGATCGAACATGCGATCGTTTCAGATGATATGTTTGACTTACCCACCCAACCTAAGAAGATGGTAATTTTGGGTGCTGGTTATATCGGGTGTGAGTTTGCTTGCATTATGAATGGATTGGGGACAGAAGTTACCCAGATTATTCGCCCCGATCTGATTTTACGGAGTTTCGATCGCGACTTGCGATCGGCTGTTCAGGAAGGGATGATCCATCATGGGATTAAGATTATTAATAATTCGATCGATATTTCGATCGCCAAAACCGATAATGGCGTGAGTGTCACTGTTACCACCAAAGACGGACAGCAGACGATCCTCGCTGATGCTGTGAGTTTAGCTGCATTGGGACGGCAGCCCAATACAGCAAATTTAGGACTAGAAAACGTCGATGTCAAAACCCATAATGGCGCGATCTTAGTAGACATGAATAGCCAGACGAATGTAGAAAATATCTACGCCGTCGGCGATTGTACGGATGAGATCCAACTTACACCCGTAGCTGTCAATGAAGGTCGGGCATTTGCTGATACAGTGTTTGGGAATAAACCCCGCACGATGAACTATGCAGACATCCCCACGGCGATCTTTACCACTCCCGAAGCTGCAACCGTCGGTTTAACCGAAGAAGAAGCCCGCGAAATGCACGGTGATAATATTAAAGTCTACCGTAGCAATTTCCGACCGATGTACTATGTCCTGCCAAATAAACAGGATCGCACCCTGATGAAACTGGTGGTGGATACTAAAACAGATCGAGTCCTCGGTGCCCATATGGTGGGAGATCACGCGGCTGAAATCATTCAAGGTATAGCTATTGCTGTGAAAATGGGCGCGACGAAGGCTGATTTTGATGCCACCGTCGGGATTCATCCCAGCTCGGCTGAAGAATTTGTGACGATGCGTTAATCCCACATTCCGCACTTCGGAAAAGTAGCATCAAAAAAGCCTAAATTTGCGTCACGGCAATCAGTGAGTTACGATCGGTAGCATCGTCAAACTGTCGAGTCTTCGTGACTAGTATATGTCGTAAAAGTTGAAGTGCGGAATGTGGGTTAATAGTTGACAGTTGATAGCTTGCACTGGAAGCCGACGCGTAAAGCTTTAAAATCATGCTTTTTGGTAAGCGTCTTGGCACGGAGGTCGTACCGAATAGCAGAAGCTATGGCTTCGGGGTTTAAAGCTTCACTGGACTATAGTCGGTGCACCGACTATGGGTCTCCCGCCCAGTTGCCTAAAGGTGCGATTGTGGTTAGGACGGAGTTTAAATCTCCGTTCTAATCACTTCGCTGTCAACTGTCAACTGTCAACTGTTTACCGATCGCTGTTTGAATTCGATCGAGCAGTGTCGAGTCAAGCTGCGGAATAATCTCGATCGCGCCCATATTCTCCACGACTTGAGCTTTGTTGCTTGCGCCAGTAATAACAGTGCTGACATGGGGATTGCTGGCACACCATGCGATCGCCAACTGCGATAACGTACAACCTAGTTCATTACTAATCGGACGCAAGCGTTCGGTAGCCGCAATCCACTCGCTGTTTGTAACCGTTTGTTGCAACCAATCATAACCTGGTAAAGTCGAACGGCTACCAGCAGGAACTCCATTGGCATATTTGCCCGTGAGTACGCCAGATGCAAGTGGACTCCAGGTAGTTAGCCCCAATCCCTGCTCCTTGTAGAGTGGGGCGTATTCCTGTTCCACCCGATCGCGATGGAATAAATTGTACTCGGGTTGCTCCATCACAGGCTTGTGGAGATGATGCCGATCGGCAATCTGCCACGCACTGACAATTTCCGCCGCCGACCATTCCGAGGTGCCCCAGTAGAGGGCTTTGCCCTGAGTAATCATATCGTGCATCGCCCAGACAGTCTCTTCGATCGGTGTATTTGGATCGGGACGATGGCAAAATACCAAGTCGATATAATCTAATTGCAACCGTTGAAGTGAACCCTCGATCGCCTGATGTAGGTACTTGCGATTGAGTGTATTCTTGCGGTTGGGGCCTTTAGCGATGCCCCAATAAAACTTGGTAGAAATAATATAATCCTCCCGCTCCCAGCCCAGATGCTTGAGCGCATTTCCCATCAGCGTTTCCGCTTTCCCCCCCGCGTAAACTTCAGCATTATCAAAGAAATTTACACCCGCATCTCGTGCCGCAGACATGGTTTCGATCGCCGCTCGATCGTCTACCTGATTGCCATAAGTGATCCAAGATCCTAGCGATAACTCGCTAATTTGTAAGCCAGAACGTCCCAGTCGCCGATATCTCATGCTCGATTCTCCTTGAAAGAACTCAAATTTGAAATCAAAACTCCCCTGCGATCCTGCACAGGTGAGGATGGAATGGAGACACCAGTATTGAGGATGCCCCAACCAGATCTGTCGATCGTGTCGTGAAAATGGTCGATCTTATTTTGAACCTGGCTGTCTGGGCAATAAGATTCAGTACCTAGATCTATTTTAACGATTTCAATGGCGATACCTTCAGTCAACGCTGATTGCCGAACAAGCTCAAAGTTGTTTTACTCAACCTATTGCTTGCCGATCGATCTGAGATTTTACTCAGCTTGGGGATTCGATCGAGTGGTTACATGCGATGTCTGATTGCTAGAGCTGCCCACTCTAAGTTAAAATTGACACATATTTATCTATAGATCTCTTATGCGATCGACACGAGAAATTGAAGGGACTTGGGAAGAAATTCTCACTAATGCTAATGAATTTTCTGGCAAAAGAGTTAGATTAACCTTATTAGAACAAGAGCCGTCCAGAGCATCGGATCTTTTGAAGGAAATTAATATCGGATTTTCAGCAGATATTTGGACAGAATATCACTTGCTTATTGCTAAACGTCAAGCTGAAACCTTGACAGATGAGGAACAACAAAAACTAATTGAAATTAGCGATCGATTGGAAATTGCTAACGTTCGACGGATGAAAGCTTTAATCGAATTAGCAACTTTGCGCGGTCAGCCTGTATCTATAGTCATGCAAGAACTAGGTATTCCAGAGTATCATTAAATGGCTGAAATTACCGCTCAACAAAAGGACTTTATCACCCAACGAGCGCAGGGATGTTGTGAATACTGCTGGAGCCAACTTAAATTTTCACCCGATCCTTTTTCCATCGAACTGTGGGTATGTTTAGTAATAAGGGTTAGAGAAGAAACTTAAATCCTTACTGTACCGTTCATTAAAAAATGCTAAATGAATATAGGATATTTATACGCGCTGACAAATCGAGCTTTTGATAATTCTCTGATTAAAATTGGTCACACCACGAAAGAACCAAATATACGGGCAAAAGAGATTTCTAGTAATACTGGAGTACCCGAACCGTTTGATATTGCTTTCGCTTTTAAAGTTTATGATTGCAAAGAAGCTGAAACAATAATTCATAAAAAATTAAAAGCATACAGAAATAATAACAAGAGAGAATTCTTTATTATGACTATTGATGTTGCTCGGGAGTTGATTCTCAAAATTTGCAGGGTCTTCAGGATCGAGTATGCTAGTGTAGCAAGTGATACAGTTTGAACAAGATGCAGCCATTATTTACTCAGTTACTAAAACTAGACGGTATAACAGTTGAAGAATACTGCGAGCTAGGCGAAGAACTCGTCTTGACAGT
>NZ_JBGSQZ010000293.1:0-36612 GCF_041737865.1 Chamaesiphon sp. | reverse complement strand
AGACAAGATAGTTGGTCGTAGTCTGCCATCAGCGACAGATTGTATAAATCGAGCCGCGCTTGATAATAGTCGAAGGGTTCGATCTGGGCGGTTTGAAGGGCGGTTAAGGTGGCTGCGGTGTTGAAGTTGAAGGTGTAGTTTCGCTCCATGCTGTTGTTCTAGCTACGGTTAGTTAATTCTAGTCGATGCCATGCACTGTTATCGTTAGGAGTTAGATGAGCTGGGTCGGTAAAGACGCACGACAAATCTATTTCGAGCGAGTCTAAAATAGATCGGCCAAGGAACGAGGAGATCGGGCGGATCTTCAGGAAAGGCTCTATGACCTGCGATCGATCATTTTGCCAGGTTTTCCCTACTTATATTTTCGACTCATCGTGTCAAACTTCCGTGTCAGTGCCAATTGAGATCGCTGCGGCATCGATGATGCAATATTCAAACAGGCGTGCCGTGGTTTTGAGGCGTTTCCCCAAAACCACGGCACTGGCTAATCCTAATTGTTGTTGTATCGCCCATAGTAGTGGCTCGACACGACTAAAACTGTGGGCATTCAGAACTCTGAAAAATACAATTAGTAATATTTTGAGCGATCGCTTTACCCACGTTTTTAGTCGTGTCGTCCCACTACTACTGGGACGACACTGCCCACGATCGAACCTTGACGGAGCAGTGAGGGCTTGTTGTGCCGATCGATTTGACATCCTCTATCTCTAATATCGATCGTGATTGATTTACTCGTTGGCATCGCCTACCGAAGGTAATGGCAATATGCGATCTTGACTTATACTCGATCGATAGTATTAACTCATGCTGACGATCGATCGTTAATACTATGGTGACTCGATCGATTTGGATCTGTCTATCTTTGTTTACGCCGTAGCCAGGAATCGATTAGGCTTTGCCTACGCTACGCGAACGAGAACCAATTAAATCGATAAGGGATCGATCCTGGTGCGTTATGGCTGATGCCTAACACACCCTACACTACATCTCGATCGACATTAGAACATATCTGCGGGATCGGCTGCGCGTAATTTGCGAACCGCGATCGCGCCAGAAATTGTACACATAATCATAGTTAAGATCAGAACTGTGGTTGCACGAGCGACAGTCATCAGCAGTGGTAAACTCGTAGCATTTCGCGTCATCGTATAGAGTCCCACGGCGGCTAACATGCCAGGGAAAAAGCCAACGATCGAGAGAATTAATGCTTCTTGAAAGACAACAGTTAATAGATAAAAATCTGTATAGCCCATCGCCTTGAGGGTGGCATATTCAGATAAATGATCGGCAACATCAGTGTAAAGAATCTGATAGACAATTACAATTCCGACGATAAAGCCCATCACTGTACCGAGGGTAAAAATAAACCCGATCGAGGTGCCACTCTGCCAATAACTCTTCTCGAAGTCGATGAATTGTTCTTTAGAAAACACTCTGACATCTTTGGGAAAAGATGCCTGCATCGCGGCAATAGTTGCTGGAACATCTGTCCCTGGCTGTAATTTTACTACGCCAACGTCAATCAATCCGCGATCGCGTTGTTTGAACATCCGGGCAAAGTTGGTATCGCTAGTCATGATATTCCCATCGGCACCAAATGATGCACCGAGGGTAAATAAACCACCAACATCAATTTTGCGTCCGTCTATTTCTGTTTGTACGCGTTGCCCTGAGTTAAATATTTTGGCGATGGGACCAAATTGTTCGCGAGATTTTTCGTCAAATAGATAGGTATCTGGCAATTGCATTTTGTCAATGTTTTCACTGATGCCTGGGAGTTGGAATAGTTGTTTATCGGCGGGATTAAAGCCAATCACCATAATCTGGCGGGTATTTTTTTGTTCGGGATTTTTCCAAATCCCAAAGCCCAGATAAATCGGTGTAACTGAATCGACACCTTTGAAGGCGAGGGATTGATAAAGTCGCCGTCTCGGAAAAGATTTCATGGCAATTAATGCCGTCGATTGAGGGCTGACTAAAAATATATCCCCGTTGACATTGGTATGAAATTTGACGGCACTATCAAATAGAGCATCGCGAAATCCTAGCTGCATAAACATCAGGATATCAGCGAAACTAATGCCCGCGATCGCGACTAGTAGTCGAATTTTTTCGTGGCTGAGTTGTAACCAAGCGAGGGGGATTTTTTTAAACATTGATTAGGGGTGCCTAGATTATTGACTTGCTCCCGTACCTGTATCGAGTTGGGCATCTGGGGTAGTGGGTGGATGGTGAATGGTGGATGGTGAATGGTCAATGGTGAATCGATGGGGAGATCGCAGGGAATATAACTACTGAGTGTTGATTTTGACGGCGATCTTGGAATTGGTTAGTCCTCTGACAGTGGTGCTGTCGCTGGGATCGATCGCGATTTTGACTTCGACGACGCGGGAGTCGGAATCGGCGGCAGGATCGGTATTGAGCACGTCTTGCTTACCGATTTGGAGTCCGATATAGCTGACTGTACCGCGCAGATTTTGACTGAATGCCCCAGATTCACTGGTAATGGTGGCAGATTGTCCGACTTTGAGCTTGCGAACGTCGCTTTCGTAGACTTCGGCGACGGCTACCATTTGACTAGTTTGTCCCATTTCGACGATGCCCTTGTCGCTGGGAGATTCACCAGCTTTAGAGTGGACTTTGAGGATTTCTCCCGCACTGGGCGCACGAACATAAGCTTCACTGAGTTCGGCTTGAGCTTGACGGGCGGTAGCTTGGGCGCGGCTGAGTTCGGCTTTGGCACCTTCGACATCGACAGGGCGGACTTCGGAGATTTTGCTGAGGGTGGCTTGGGCTGCGGCGATTTGTTGGGTGGTGGTGGCTAGAGTTGTGTCGTAGTTGGCTTTGGCTTCCGCGATTTGTTGTTGGGTGATGCTGATGAGTTTATTCTGGGTGGCTTTATTTTCGATAATCTGCTGGTTGAGCGTAGCTACAGTCTGGTTGTATTTGGACTGAGCTTCGGCAATTTGTTCGCGGATGGTATCGACTTCGAGCCGCTTGGCATCCAATCTAGTTGTTTCGATCGCTCGCTCGGTATACAGTTGTTGAAAGCGTTTGTAGTCTACTTCCGTATTTTTCAGTTGCGATTGGAGGCGGCGGATGGTAGCTAATTGGGTGGGCTTTTCTCCAGCTAGTTGAGCATTGAGGGCTTCAATTTTTCCAGCTTGGGCGGCGGGTTCCCATTTGAGTTGGGCTTCTAGACGCGCTTTTGTCGCCACATAAGTATCCCGATTGCCTTGGAGTTGACTCTTGAGTCGAGCGATTTCGGCTCTTTGGGCACCGATTTCCCCTTGCTTGGCTCCAGCTTTGACTTTAGCGAGATTGTTTTGAGATACCTTGACATCTTCTGTAGCTCTTGACAATGCTGCTTCCAACCGTTGACGATTGTCAAGGATGGCGATTATTTGTCCTTGCTTGACTTTATCGCCTTCTTTGACTAGCAATTGTGTCAATGTTCCCTTCCCGCTCTGGGTACTGGGTGCCGAGATTTTAATGACTTCGCCTAATGGTTCTAACCTACCTAATGAAGTGACAGCGGCTGATTGCGGCTTGACGACAACGATATTACTCTGAGTTGCCGCTTCCGGTTTCTGGGCAAATATTCCCGCCGAGTATAATCCGGCTGGTAATAATAGGATCGCTGCTGCTGTGGCACCGATGGCAGTCCAACGAGTAGCAGGGTTGAGGCTCTTAAATTTATCGACTACAAAGTTATCTTCTGCCATGTTGGTTGTACGAGTTGTCCCTCTGTTTGCCCTAAAAAATTTACTGACTCATTAGTTAGTTTAACCCAAATTTAAAATATATGTCAATTAAGTTACAATCCCTGAAGCCTATGACATAATGGGGTATGGAGACTGTCTTATACTAACCAGTTAGTTAAATAACCTGCTGCATCTTTCTATATAATGCCCGTAATTCACAAGCAAAAGACTACTAAAGCGACAACCCTCAGCCGTAATCCAGAAGCGACAAAGACTCAACTCTTGGATGCCGCCGAGGTGGAGTTTGCCGTGACGGGTTTGATTGGGGCGCGGATGGAAGCCATCGCCGCCCACACAGGTGTCACCAAGGCAACGATTTACTATTATTTCCTAAGTAAGGAAGAGTTGTATCGAGCGGTGTTAGGGCGTTGTTTTACTGAGGCTCTGGAGATGATGGAGCAACTCCAACTCGATTGTTTACCTCCCGAGGCAGCACTCGTCAGGCTGCTCGAACAGATGCTCGACTGTATGTCCCAAAACCCTCGGATTGGGAGTATTCTCTCCCTCGAAGCAATTCAAAACAAGGGTAAATACTACCCGAAACAGTTAGGTGATTTACTCTACGGCACAATTATCGAAATTTTGAACCAGGGAATGATGGTGGGTGTTTTTCGCGCACTCGAACCCCGACATACGGCGGTAAATATTGTCGGGACTTGTGCATTTTATTTCACGGCTCAGGAAAATCTCAAATATCTATGGCCTGGTAAACGGTTGCTAGGAAAAGATTTACTCCAACGCCATCGACAAGAATCGATCGATCTAATTATGGCAGGAGTCAGGAGTTAGTTGATAGTTGATAGTTGATAGTTGATAGTTTATAATTTCACCCTAAGCTCTAAGATGACTACATTTTTTAAATTTGAAGCGGATTTTGTTGATTCGTTGCGCTGTATTCCGATGATCGTGCGGCTGAAGTTGGATACTTGTGGTGTGAAATTAAAGTTAGCCGAATGGAATCGGTTTAATCAATTAGAGTGCGAGCAATTGGTTGAGTTGCCATGCGATCGAGATTCCGAGATAATTGCTTATAAAGAATATGTGATTCAATTAATCTTCCAGCATACCGGACATGAGGCTAGTTTACTCCCGATCGATCCGCAGCCACCTTGGTCGAACGATCGCGAAATCCCCGAAAGCGTCATGACTAAAGCCACTGAAGAGGGTGTAAAAATCGATCGATCCCAATGGGCAAATCTGACAACGATTCAAAGATTTGCATTAATTAAGTTAACTCGATCGCAACACGAAAATAACAACTTTTTACCAGCAATAAAAGAATTCGGACTATTGACTTAACAAGCGATCGAATCTAAAACCTAAAGCCCAAAGCCTAACACCTAATCAGATGCTAACCTTCAAACCTAAAAACCAAGACTTAGTAAAGATCGGTAGTCTCGACAATAATATAGTCGTTGATGTCCATCAGCTCAATCACTACTTTGGGAAAGGAAACCTCAAAAAGCAAGTTTTATTCGATATCAACCTCCAAATCGGTCGAGGCGAAATCGTCCTGATGACTGGGCCATCTGGTTCTGGGAAAACTACCCTGCTGACACTTTCGGGTGGATTGCGATCGCCTCAAGAGGGGAGTATGCGAGTATTGGGTGTGGAAATGGTGGGGGCGAGTAAACGCAAAGTTATCGAAGTGCGGCGAAATATCGGTTATATTTTCCAAGCTCACAACCTGCTCAAGTCTCTGACTGCTCAACAAAATGTCCAGATGGCAGGACAGCTCCACGACAACATGAGCAGTAAGGAAATCAAAGAACGCGCGACAGAAATGCTCGATGCCGTCGGATTGAGCGATCGCAAGTCATACTACCCCGAAAACCTCTCTGGGGGTCAAAAACAGCGCGTCGCGATCGCCCGTGCCCTGATGAGCCATCCTAAGCTGGTATTAGCGGACGAACCGACTGCCGCCCTAGACGGGAAATCGGGACGAGAAATCGTCGAGATCATGCAGAAACTTGCCAAAGAGCAGGGGACAACTATTTTGATGGTGACTCATGATAACCGGATTTTAGATATAGCCGATCGGATCGTCCATCTGGAGGATGGTTGTCTGGCGCAAAATGATGTCCTGACTGTCAGTCACAGCTAATCGGCTCACGTAGCTTCGACGATTGCTTTACCTTCATTTAGTTGTGATCGATCGGTAATATTGAGACTCAGCTCGATCGCTGGATGCTGTCAATTGAAGGTACCCTGCTTGGTGCGGTACACTCTCAACTGGGGCGCGAGCTTTTTAAGCGGGATTCAAACCAATTTCGCTTCTAACCAGAATCGATCGTTAATTCTATTTATCTCAATGGTGTTAGAAGCATTTACATTAGCAACGATATTATGTGGATTTTTCGCCATCATCTTCAAACAGAATTTGGTGATGAAAGTTTTTGCAATGGATGTGATGAGTACGGGGGTAATTGCTTACTACGTGCTGATTGCTGCGCGGGGTGGTTTGGTTACACCGATTGCAGGCAATGCCAAGAATAATGCCCTTTATGCCGATCCAGTCCCGCAATCGGTGATTTTAACCGCGATCGTGATTGGGTTTTCGATTCAGGCTTTAATGTTAGTTGGGGCGATGAAATTGGCAAAGGATCATCCCACCTTGGATACCCGCGAAATCGAGCAGGAGAATAGTTAATGAATACTATCTCGATCGCCTGGATCGTCCTGCCATTTGTGGCGGGATTTTTAATTTTCTTATTACCAAAACTCGATCGCTACCTAGCGATATTCGCCGCGATCGGTTCGGCGGGATATGCGTTACAGCTTATAACTTCTCGATCGTCGATCGAGCTGCTGTTACTCGATAATTTCGGGGTGACGTTATTAATCGATTCACTCAGCGGTTATTTTATTCTTACCAATGCCCTCGTCACTGCGGCGGTAATTCTCTACTGTTGGCATGATAAAGAGGCATTTTTTTATGGGCAATTAATTATCCTGCATGGCAGTCTAAATGCGGCGTTTGCCTGTACGGATTTTGTCAGTTTGTATGTTGCCTTGGAGGTAAGTGGCATTGCTGCGGCACTTTTAATCGCTTACCCGCGTACAGATCGATCGATTTGGGTGGCATTGCGGTATCTACTTGTCAGTAACGTGGCGATGTTATTTTATTTAGTCGGCGCGGTGCTAGTCTATAAAGCGCATCATTCCTTTACCTTTGCAGGTTTGCGCGGATCGCCGCCAGAGGCTCTCGCGCTAATTTTTATGGGGCTGCTGACTAAGGGTGGGGTATTTGTCTCCGGCTTGTGGTTGCCCATGACTCACTCCGAATCAGAAACGCCAGTTTCGGCAATGTTGTCGGGAATTGTGGTAAAAGCGGGGGTATATCCGCTGGTACGGTGTGCGCTGATTTTAGATGAGGTTGACCCCATTATTCGAGTTTTCGGGGTGGGGACGGCGGTTTTGGGCGTTTCATACGCAGTGTTTGAGAAGGATACCAAGCGGATGCTGGCATTTCACACCGTTTCTCAATTGGGTTTTATGCTGGCGGCTCCTGAAGTGAGCGGATTTTATGCCCTGACGCATGGCTTGGTTAAATCGGGACTATTTATGCTGGCGGGGGCGTTACCGAGTCGTAACTTTAAAGAATTACAGCAGCAACCGATCGATCGCACGCTGTGGATTTTTCTAGCGATTGCCGGATTCTCAATTTCTGGCTTCCCCTTACTATCTGGTTTTGGGGCGAAGGTATTGACGATGAAAAATCTCTTGCCGTGGCAAGAAATCGCGATGAATATGGTGGCGGTAGGGACGGCTATTTCATTTGCTAAATTTATTTTTTTACCACATCAAGCAGGTATGAATACTAAGCCGCCTAAGCTAGGCTTTTGGCTGGCGATCGGTTTATTAATTGGCGGATTAGTCGTGGCAAATATTGTCTATTTCGAGGCATACGATCTTAAAAATACCATTAAGGCGATCGCGATTATTGCTGCGGGTTGGTTAGCTTATCTAGCGATCTTTAGGCGAACGTCACTCAAATTACCCCGAATATTCGAGCAATTCGACGATCTAATTGGCGTGATGACGTTGGTATCAATTTTACTCTTTTGGGCGACATTTGTATGAGTGGTTATCTAAACATCATTCTCCGACTAACTATTTGGCTGCTGCTCACATCCGATCTGAGCGTAGAGAATATCGCGATCGGAATTGTTATCTCCCTAATATTACCCCATACTCAACGTTCGATCGGCTCATTGCGGGATTGGCTCCAGGCACTGGGTAAGATTGTAATGGCAATTCCGATCGCTTATATCGAAGCGATCGAAATGATTTTTCGTCCCCATCAGGCTGAAGATATCGAGATCGAAAGGGTGCCGCCAAATCGATCTTCTGGGCTGGTATTTCTAGATATTTTTCTAATTACTTTTACACCCAAAACAATCGTTTGTAAATATCACCAAGATGGTGGATATGAAGTTCATCGAGTTAAACGGAGAAGGAAGTTATGAATGCAATCTTGAATTTTATCTTGATGGTGATGATTGCTGCGCTGTTAATCCCGATCTATGCAGCGTGGAAAGCCGATGATGTTTGGCAGAAAATGTTGGCATTATCCAGCGTTTCTAGTAAGGCATCGATTATTATTTTGGTGGTATCTGTCTTGCGGGATGATTGGATGATTGGCGTAGTCGGCGCGATCGTCTTGAGCGTGGGCAATGCTGGGTTTATGTTACTGGCACAGTTACTCAAACGAATGGAGAACACCCGATCGACAGACTCCCTGCCCACGCCAAGACTAGCCAACGACTAGAAACCGCTGTGAGTATGTAGGTTGGGTTGAGGCACGAAACCCAACAACACCAATGTTGTAGGTATTAAAACGGATGGATAAATCATGATTGACATTCTTAGTTATTTCTGTATCGGCGGTGGGATCGTCTTCTGGTTTTGGGGGACTCTACCGCTACTAGGCAGACGATCGGTATTATTCAAGTTACACAGTCTATCAGTATCAGATACCCTCGGCTCGATGGCGATCGTGTTTGGATTGCTGCTAAAACTGCCCAGCGAGTGGCAATTACTGATCCTCGCCATTCTCTCGTTGGCACTGTGGAATACGATGTTGGGCTATGTATTAGCCTATTGTGCGAGTAGCCAGGAGGAGTCATGACAGATCCGTATATTTATGCGATCGTTGCCCTGCTGCCAATCTCTGCGCTGATGTTGGTACTTCAATCCAATCCTTACAATGCACTGATTTTGCGCGGTATTCTCGGTGCCATCGCCGCCCTCATCTATTCAATTCTAGGTGCGGCGGATGTGGCTCTAACCGAAGCTTTGATGGGTACTTTACTCGCGATTTCCCTATATGCGATCGCGGTACGCTCCTCAATGGTAGTACGGCTGGGCATCTTGAGGAATGAGACTACACTCGATTCTCCGCTGGATCGGCTCCGCCAACGACAGATCGAGGATTTACGCACAATTTTTAGCAAACATTATCTGAGACTCGAACTAGTTGCTTACGATGATTTGCCGACTTTGCGCCAAGCATTGCTCGATCGCGACATCCACACTACAATTGTCCTCAATCCCGCCCGACTCGACGATTCTACCCCACCACCAGTCGAGATTACTACCAGAATTCCCAGCCTGCATGACATGATGCGATCGGCACTTCCCTCAGACATCAACCTCACCTACCTTAACCCCTTAGCCAGTAACCTAACTGTCACGGAGCCACAGCCATGAGATGGATTTATTTACTAGCAGGTATCGCCCTGGGAATCAAAATCTTGGTGACTTCCAACGCGCTCCCAGACTTATCACAAATCACGATCGTCGAAACGATCGTCCGCGAGACAGGTATCCCCAATGCGGTATCGGGAATCATCTTGAGAAATCGGCTCTACGACACGATCTTTGAAGTCGTCGTCTTCACGATCTCCATCTTAGGCGTAAAATTCTTGCTTTCTACCGAACAACCTGCTACCACAGTTTACCAATTTACCGATTCACCCTCGATCGTCTTAGCCAGACTAGGGGCGACAATTGCCGCATTAGTTAGTATCGAACTAGCAATTCGCGGACATCTCAGCCCTGGTGGTGGTTTTGCCGCAGGTGTCGCAGGTGGTACCGCCATCGGCTTAGTGGCAATTACCTCCTCTACCGCAGAGATGGATTTACTCTACCAGCGTTGGCACGCCGCCACCTGGGAAAAAATCTCCGCCATCGCTTTCATCGTCATCGCCGCAATTAATCTCTCTGGTGTAGAATTGCCCCACGGCGAGTTAGGTACCTTAATTAGTGGTGGATTTATCCCGATTCTCAATGTGCTTGTCGCCATTAAGGTTGCCTTGGGTTCATGGGCGGTGATGTTGTTGTTTATCCGTTATCGTGGCTTGTTATAGGAATAGATCGAGCATTTGCCCTACCGATTTCTGAGGTTCGCTCCGATCGTTTATTGCTTCAGTAACTTTAAAAAATAGCAATATCTACTCAGCTAATCGATCTTCTTCAATATCAGCCGCCAGCGGGGAACTGATGCGAGAACGAAGAATCGATTTTCATCGACTGCGGTCGTCCCTTCATATATCCCAAACGGGGGTTGCCATTTCCACCGCTCCTTACCGTCAGTGTTCGCTAATGCGGTCGCGACATTATCATTATCGAAACCCATTGTGTAGACAGTTTTAGAGTTGCTAACTATGCGTTTTAGGCTATGTTCGTTGCCCAGCGGAGATTGCTTTAGCCACATTTCTCTACCAGTTTTACTGTCGATCGCGAGTATTCCATAGTTTAAGAATTCATTATAGCGTCCGCTGAAAACACATGCTGCATAAGTGCCAGATTGCAGCGATAAAATCACTTCCAAATAAGAACATTTATTGGGGTCGAGATCCCAGCGACGACTGCCAGTATTTGGGTCTAATGCAGTAATCTTAGTGTTACTAATCTTCGCATTAGGTATATTACTGAGCAGATAAACTGTTGTGTCATAGGCAAATATCAGATTGTTTTGGTTTAAGGTTGAGTCACTGTTGAGTGAAATTTGAGAGATGAGCTTACCCGTATCCCACTGATAACCAGACATTTTTGCTGTGACTCTATCAACCACAAAAATTTTTCCTGAATTAGCTACAAGCCTATAACGATCGAATACAGGATCTGTCGATTTAGGGTCGAATTTTGTAACGATAGTTTTCCAAAGCTGCTTGCCACTCGATGAATTGTAGGCTTCGATGTTGATATCTAGGGTGGAACTAAGTTTCAAAATTGCGGTGGTAGAGTCATTGGTGGCAATTCGATCGTATTCGAGATATCCGTTACCCAAATTGCGATCGATCGACCAATTGGTCTTGCCAGTTTGAGCGTCGAAATTCATGACTTTTCCTGGTCTAATACGTCTTCGATCGCGGGGAGTATCAACCTCATTTCCATCGCTTTCTACCTGTAAAATCGGCGAATCGGACACTATAGTATTTAGCCACAATTTATTGCGCTCGACTCGCAGGGGTGACGATACTTCTGACATATCTACGATACGTCGCTCACTCTGCCCTGGTGGGGGCGACGACCATATCTCTCGACCAGACTTGGTAGAGAGTGCTACAATCTTATACCTGCCATAAGTGGGTTGAGTAGATCCAAGATTCGGGCCTGTTCCAACCTGCATGAATACTCGATCTCGATCGATGGCTAGACGCTGCCTTCGAGATATATCGTTATCTAGGGCTGACGACCAGAGATATTTGCCACTGTTGGCATCTAGTGCGATTAGCGCAGCTTGGTTTTCATTGAGATAATAATTCCAAACCAAGCTGCCAATTAAGGCGACTGGAATACTAATTAGAGCCAGTTTGCCGATGATATTGACGATCGGATGATGTTTACGGTTCGTAGTGGTCACGATTGTACTTGTCTGGGAGTTGCGTTGGCTCAACAAGTGGACACCGATCGCGAGTTCAATCGAGTAAACTTTAGTGATATCTTGTGTGGCGATCGCTAAGTAAGCCAATACAGATTTTAATTGATTATCCTCAGCGAACGCGTCCTCACTTTCACATGTTTGGGCAGTGAGGATCCGGTTCTCATAGCGACGATTGCGGCGGTTGCTGGCGGTAGTCGCGCGTTTACCCGCTCGTTTATCGCAGACGAGATTCTGGAGATCGGGAGCATCATGAATATCGCTCAGGGTATCGTTGTCAGTCCGTTTCATTGCTACTGCGATCTTTTGACGGTTTATTTACATAACTTAACCTAACAATACCCAGTTGACTAGCTAAAGCGATCGATCTGGAGGTGTCGATCGCTACAATAATTCTTATGCACTAAAATTTTGAGAAATCAGCGAGGAATTAGATCTGCGCTAAATTGTTCGATAATTTGCTTGCCTTGAGCGATCGAAAAATCTAAGAAAGTTTGCGCCGCAACCGATAGCTGTTTCCCGGTGGGATAAATTACATACCAATGACGTTGAATCGGAAAGCCTTCGACATTGAGAATGGTGAGCAACCCATTCTGGGTTTCCAAATCGAGGGAATGTTGAGAGAGGACAGAAAGACCCAAACCCCCAGCAATCGCTTGTTTGATGGCTTCATTACTACTGAGTTCGATTACCACATCAACTGCAACGCGATTTTCAGCTAAGAAATTCTCGACGACTAAGCGCGTACCCGAACCTGCTTCTCTAAAAATAAAGGGTTCTGTCGCTAGCTCTTTGACAGCAATATTGGTCTTTCCTGCTAATGGATGATTTGAGGGTGCAACGACGACTAGGGGATTGTCGAGAATCGGGCGTAGCTCGATATCTAGGTCGCTAGGCGGTCTCCCTGTGAAGTAGAGATCGTCTTGATTCCTCGCCAATCTAGCGAGGACACCTTCTTGATTGGTAATATGCAGAGCCAATTCAATCTCAGGATGTTTGCGCCGAAAGGTACCGAGCAGCCGAGGGACGAAATATTTGGCAGTGGTGCTAGCGACTAAATTAATCTTTCCTTGTTTCAACCCTTTGAGTTCATCGATGGCAATTTCTAACTCCGCAAACTTTTCAGAAATAACGGCACTCGCGCTCAAGACTTGATTACCAGCCGCAGTCAGATAGATTTGTTTGCCAAGTTGCTCGAATAGCGGCATCCCGATTGTCTCGGTGAGCCGTTTAATTTGTTGGGAAACTGTGGGCTGGGTCAGTTCGAGTTCTTCGGCTGCGCGGGTAAAACTGCCGTGTCTGGCGATCGCTTCGAGGATTTGGAGTTGATGTAGCGTCGCTTGCCTCATATTTTTAGCGTGACGTGGCTCAATGGAGATCGATCGATGTTTGTTATCACTTTAGCTTAACCGAACGAGGCTAGATCCCCGACTTCTTTGAGAAGTCAGGGATCTGAAATATGCCCGACAATCTTAAGCTGCGCCTACCGAAGATTCGATCGGGTAAAATCGCTCAAGCTAGTGAGAATTCCCGCTATATAAAAATTCGAGTGCGCGGTTGCGTAAGTCGTAATAACGAGGATCTTCGAGCATTTGTTCGCGATCGCGAGGACGCTCGAAAGGGATATCTAAAATTTCACCAATGCCAGCCGCTGGGCCTTCAGTCATCATCACTAACCGATCGGCAAGGAATAAACATTCATCGATATCGTGAGTTACCATGAGTACCGTACACCCGACTTCGCGGACGATTTCCGAAACTTCTTCCTGCATTTCTTCTTTAGTAATTGCATCGAGCGCACCAAAAGGTTCATCTAAAATTAGGACTTCAGGACGCAGACAAAAAGCCCGCGCGATCGCCACCCGCTGACGCATCCCCCCAGATAATTGGGTGGGCTTTTTTTCCATTGCCTCGCCCAAACCAACCATCGTCAAAGTATCGCGGACGATCCGATCTTTTTCTGACTTCGATTTGTTGGGATGGACTGAATCTAACCCAAAATAGACATTTTCATAAGCTGTCATCCACGGCATCAAGGAGTAACTTTGAAAAACCATCATCCGATCGGGGCCAGGCTTGGTAATTAACTTACCATTCATGGTGACTTGACCTGCGTTGGGCGTGGCAAATCCAGATAGTGTATTTAACAAGGTGGATTTACCGCAACCAGAGTGTCCGATAATGCAAATAAATTCACCTTGCTTGACGGTGAGGTCGATATCCTGAATTACGACATTTAATCCTGCTCTAGAAGGATAAGATTTCGTGATTTTTTCAAAGCAGATAAAATCTTGGTTGATATTTTTTGATTTTCCCGATCGAGGTGCAGAAGTAGCAGTCATAGGATTTAGAATTTGTAATAGTTGATGTTGAAAATTTGAGATCTTCTGGTGGGGAGGGCGGGTTTATGCTAGAAATTCTTGCAAAATACAATTATCTTCCGGCCGAACCCGCCCACCCCACAAATATCGGTTAGACCGTTCAAAAGGTCTCAAATGGGTTCTATAGGTAGCAACTGGGGTTAGATACTTTCCCAAGATATTTGTTAGTGAATTTCCGCTAGCGTGATATCGCGTTTGATCTCAAGATTGTTGAGATAGCGAATCGGATCTTCAGCGTCGAAAGTCGAACCATCGACGAGCTTAATCGAACCGCGACTGTAAGAAATCTCAGTCATCCCCAATTCCCGCGCTGCGGTACTAAATACCCCGACGCGACAGGTGTTTTCGAGTACTTCTACCCAGTTCCGAGGGAACGGCACATCCCCCCACCGCGCCATCTCGACCATATGCCAGAGATGTTCGGTACGACTAGGACGATTGACACCATCGCCGAAAAAGACATGGTGAGCGACTGATTCTACCCCAGGGATGATATCATCGGGGCCGCCCAGATGAATAAAATCGATATTGGTGCCGATATATTCCTTGCGGGCTAAGATTTGGCGAATTTCTGCGGCATTAGCGGGATCGGCGCAGTAGCGGCAAGCGTCTAAAATTGCCTTATTCAGGGCAATAAAGGTATTAGGAAAGGCGTTTGCCCAATCTTGGCGACAGCCTAACACTTTGCCGGGATGACCGTTCCAGATATCGATATCGCGAGCGACGGTAAATCCAATCCCTTCAATTTCGGCGCGGAGGTTCCACGGATCGCCGACGCAAAAACCGTCGATCGTGCCATTTTTCAAATCTACGACCATTTGGGCAGGCGGGATTTGTTTGAGGCTCACATCTCGATCGGGATCGATGCCTGCACTTGCTAGCCAGTAACGCAGCAGAAGGTTGTGCATGGAGGAGGGATGTACTACACCCATCCGGTGGATTTGGTTGGGGGTGGCGCGGAGTTCCGAGCGGAAGTCGGCGAGGGTTTTGACACCGCGCTGCTTAAATCTTTTGTCGAGGGTAATAGCGTTACCATTCCGGCTGATGGTGAGAGAGCTAACCACGGGCGTACTTTGACCCGCACCGCCCAGGGTAATCCACAAGGGCATTCCCGATGGCATGGCTGCTGCATCGATATAACCGCCAATCAAGCCATCGACAACGCCGCGCCAACTCGATTCTCGCACCAAGGAGGTTTGTTCTAAACCATGTTTGGCAAAGAAGCCTTTTTCTTTGGCGATAATCATCGGGGCACATGCCGTTAAGGGCACGAAACCGAGTTCCAAGTTAACTTTTTCTAACCCGTGGGCGGCAACATTTTGCACTTTCCGCGCCCGCATTTTTTTAACTTGCTTTTGCTGGTTGAGAAAGTAAATAATCTCGCTCCGAAGCTGATAATAACTCGGATGTTTGACGGCTTCTAACCGCTTGCGTGGGCGGGGAATATCGACATCTAAAATCGAGCCAATTTTGGAAGCTGGGCCATTGGTGAGCATCACCACTCGATCGCTCATCAACACGGCTTCATCGACTTCATGCGTCACCATCAACGCCGAAATTTGATTGTCTTCGCAAATTTTAACGAGCTGTTCTTGCAATTTCCCCCGCGTCAGGGCATCGAGTACACCAAAGGGTTCATCTAGTAGTAATAAGCGCGGCTGAACGGCTAGGGCACGGGCGATCGCTACCCGTTGACGCATTCCCCCAGACATTTCACTAGGATATTTATCGATCTCTTTAGAAAGTCCAACGACATTGACGTAGTGCTCGACGATTTCTTTCCTCTCTTGAGCGGTTCTTTCGGTCAGCACTTCATCGACGGCAAAAGCGACGTTTTCTCTGACTGTCATCCACGGTAATAGTGAATAGTTCTGGAAAACTACGATCCGATCGGGGCCAGGTTTAGTAATAGTTAATCCTTCTAGGGTAACTACTCCTTCTGTCGCTAAATCCAATCCCGCAATCATATTTAGCAGGGTAGATTTGCCGCAGCCAGAGTGACCGATTAGCGAGATAAATTCACCGCGTTTGATTTGGAGATCGATACCGCGTAGGGCGACATATTCTTTCCCACCGCCGAGCGGGAAGGTTTTTCCTGCATCTTTAATATTGACTAATTCGGCTGTTGACATGGCAATTTATAAATTTTGGATTATTAATAGTGGCTTTTGGTATTGAGCGATCGGGAGTCGATAGGGTTTGGTTAAATTGCTTCGTTTCTAGACCTGAATCCCCCCTAACCCCCCTTAAAAAAGGGGGGAACCGGATCCGGAAGTCCCCCTTTTTCAGGGGGATTTAGGGGGATTTCAACTTAATGGAGCAAATAACTTACGACCGCTAAACAAAAAGTTATTGCTTAACAATTTTATTTTGCAACCAACTCATTGCCGTATCGAGCAATAAACCAACCGCGCCGATCCAAACTAGGGCGAGAATAACTTCGCTAATATAGTTATTTTGGTAAGCTTCCCAGATAAAGAAACCAATCCCGACAATCCCTGACATCACGATTTCAGCAGCGATAATTGCCAACCAAGCTAAACTAATTGCTACGCGCAAGCCAGTGAAAATGTAAGGCAGTGCGGAGGGAAGCAGAATGTTGAAGAAGTACTTTTGCTTGGAAGCTTGGACGACTTTGGCGACGTTAATGTAGTCTTGGGGGATTTGTTTGACACCAACTGCGGTATTAATTAAAATCGGCCACACGGCGGTAATAAAGATTACGAATAGGGCAGCGGGTTCGTTTTTGTTTAATGCAGCTAGGGAAATTGGTACCCAAGCAAGCGGGGGAACAGTTCTCAAGAAAAGGAACAGGGGATCGAGTGCGCGGGAGAGCATTTCACTGGTACCGATCGCGATGCCGAGCGAAATCCCAACGATCGCGGCTAATGTATAACTAATGCCCACTCGTTGTAAGCTCGCCCAAGTCTGCCAGAACATGCCTTTATCGATGCCACCGCGATCGTAAAAAGGATAGCGAACTAATTCAAATGTCCGCGCATCGGTAAACAGGCTCGAAGGGCCAGGTAATAGGGTAATTCCCGAAGCTGATAGTAATTCCCACAGAATTAAGAACGCAGAAATCGCAATTAATGGCGGTAGGACATTTTTCTTGATGGTTTTGGCAGATATTTCCATATTGCCAATCCGAAATCCTGATGATTTTTTACGGATATCAGTGGTCATAATGATGCTCCAGAATTAATTGAGAATTGAGAATTGAGTTGTTAGGATAGGGATTTGAAATCCTGTCATCAAAAAACTTATTACTTATTACTTAATCAGATAGCAAGATTAAGCCTTCATAGTTTTGATTTTTAAGCTATCCAAATAGGCTTTCGGATTTTCAGGATTGAACTCGGCACCGTCGAAGAATTTTTCGATGCCGCGTGAAGTCGATGCGGGGATATCTGCGCTGGCAATGCCCAATTCTTGAGCCGCCTCTCGCCAAAACATTTCACCACTCACCGCATCGATAATCCGATTGGCTTCACCTAACGCCCCTTGGGGTAAAAATCCCCACCGGACGCTTTCGGTTAAGAACCACAGATCGTGACTCTTATAGGGATAAGAAACGCTGCCGCGAGCATCTTTCCAGTAGCGAATTGCTAGTTTTTCATCCTTAACTGTTTTGCGATCGGCACCGAGGACATACTCGCCCGTGTAGGGGCCGATTAATAGATCGCTGGGAACGTTGAAGTATTTACGTTGTCCCAGAATAGCTGCCATTTCTGCTCGATTTTTCGGATCGTCACACCACATTTGGGCTTCCATAATGCCTTTGAGAATTGCTTTGGCAGCTTTAGGATTTTTTCTCACCCAATCTTCGCGCATGGCAAAGTATTCTTCTGGGTGTGCTGGCCAAATTTGGGCGGTTAAAACGGCTAGGAATCCAAACTTGCGACGATCGCGTAAAATCCGCGACGGCCAAGGATCTCCGGTACTAAAGCCATCCATCGAGCCAGTCCGCATACTCGCTACCGTTTGCGCGGCGGGTACGGCAATCAGATCGATATCTTTAGTCGGATCGATGCCGCCTGCACCCAGCCAATAGCGAATCCAGAAATCTTGATTGACACGGGGGAAGGTATAGGCAGCTTTGAAGGGCTTACCTGAAGCTTTCATTTCCCTAACATACTCTGCCGCACCCGACACATCTAAGTCAAAGCCTTTACCAGCATGTTGTGAGGCGATCGCGATCCCATTACCTTGGGTGCTCAATTGTGCCATCGACAACATCGGAATTTTGCGATTGCCCTTGGTAATCAGTCCTTCCGAAATCAACTGCGGCATGGGCATCTGCCACTGTCCGCCATCGATCCCGCCCCCAGCCGAGCCGATTTCGATATTATCTCGCGCCGCCCCCCAGGAGGCTTGTTTCGAGACATCGACATCGGTCATGCCGTGGCGGGCAAAAAAACCTTTTTCCCTAGCAATAATTAATGGTGCTGATTCGGCGATCGCAATGTAGCCCAGCTTAACTACGGTTGTCTCTGGAGTAGTTGCCGAACCCAGAGTCATTGCGCTAGCTTTGGGAGATAAGGAGTCTGGCGAGGGTGGATTGATGCTGCAACCTTTGAGCAGGGTTGCGCCACCAGTGGCACCAACAGCCAGCAAAAAGTGCCGACGAGAGAGATGTTGCATGGGTTTCTAAAGTGACGATCTAAAGTTGAGGAGATTTTAGAATTTATTTATTAAATCGACAAAATCAATGGTTTTCTTAAATATCATAGAAGAATCATTGCATAGCTCTGTTGTGCTTGTCAATACATAGAGGGTATGTAAATCTGGGCGATCCACGAATTAAGTACAAAAGTCCTAGTGATACCACTGCAAACCATTGCAAAACTCTTTTTTTACGTCGATCTTGATGGAAAAATCCATAGGTACCAACAAGTATCAGGTAAAATATCCTCTTCTATGCTTCTATTTTCACCCACCGACTAAACCCGATCTTGCTTGATTGCTGAAACAATATATTGAAAAAACCTATGATTAAGATAAATAATTTATTTTAATCTCTATGGATAGTTACGAATAATGTTGATTAGTGCTTAACCGAGCGATCGGTGCGGAATCAGATCTGTGCTGAATTGCTCGATAATTTGTTTACCTCGATCGATCGAAAAATCCAAGAAAGTTTGCGCCGCAACCGATAGCTGTTTCCCGCTGGGATAAATTACATACCAATGACGTTGAATCGGAAAACCTTCGACATTGAGAATAGTCAGCAGTCCATTCTGAGCTTCCAAATCGAGTGAATGTTGGGAAAGCACCGAAATACCCAAGCCCCCAGCGATGGCTTGTTTGATGGCTTCATTACTACTGAGTTCGATGACGATATCCACCGCCACACGATTTTCGGCTAAAAACTGCTCGATGACCAAGCGCGTACCCGAACCTGCTTCTCGAAAAATAAACGGTTCTGTCGCTAGCTCTTTGAGGGGAATGTTAGTCTTTCCTGCTAATGGATGATTTGAGGGCGCGACGACGACGAGCGGATTCTCCAAGATTGGGCGCAGCTCGATATCTAAATCGCTGGGTGGTCTGCCTGTAAAGTAGAGATCGTCTTGATTCTTCGCCAATCTAGCGAGGACACCTTCTTGATTAGTAATATGCAGAGCCAATTCAATCTCAGGATGTTTGCGCCGAAAAGTGCCGAGCAACCGAGGCCCAAAATATTTGGCGGTGGTGCTAGCGACTAAATTAATCCTTCCCTGTTTCAGTCCTCTGAGTTCACCGAGGGCAATTTTTAGCTCCGCAAACTTTTCGGAAATAATTGCACTTGCGCTCAATACTTGATTACCAGCCGCATGATTGTTACTAACCACCGATCGCTATAAGTAACGCTGTCTGTTCTGATGCCGCTCTCCCAGAGCACCCAATCGCGTCAATGACTCGCCACTAACTCCCAGGAATATACATTATGACTAGCTTGTCTCGTCGGCATTTTATCACCACCGTTGGTATTGCGGCTACTATTCCTCTCCTCAAAGGCTGCTTGGGCAATCCCCCAGACGAACCATCTCAATCGGTGAAAACGACTGCCCCGCAAACTTCTGCGGTTAAACCAGGTGAGGAGCCAGAAGTAACAACGGCAAAACTTGGCTATCTCCCGATCGTGGAAGCAGCTCCATTAATTGTCGCGCTGGCAAAAGGCTTCTTCGCCAAACATGGGATGACAGATATCAAGATTGAGAAGCAAGCAAACTGGGGTTCGGCTAGGGACAACATTAAGATTGGTTCCCAGGGTGGGGGCTTGGATGGTAGTCAGTGGCAGATGCCGATGCCTTATCTAATTTCCGAGGGGATTATTACTGATAAAGCCAAAGTACCGATGTACATCCTCTGTCAGTTGAATACTCAGGGTAATGCGATCGCGGTTGCCTCGAAGCACAAGGGTAAAGGCTTGGGAGTGAATCTAACTGGGAAGGCGAGTTACTTCAAAGAGATCGCGGCTAGCGGCACGCGGTTTAAGGCGGCTTACACTTTTCCCAAAGCGAATCAGGAATTCTGGATTCGGTATTGGTTAGCCGCAGGAGGCATCGATCCGGATCTAGATGTCGAGCTATTGACGGTACCAACCGCTCAAACTGTAGCGGATATGAAGCGGGGCGCGATGGACGCTTTTAGTACTGGCGATCCTTGGCCGAATCGGATTGTCTCAGAGGGTTTTGGCTTTAGCCCTGTCTTGACGGCAGAGATGTGGAAAGCCCATCCAGAGGAATATCTAGGGATGCGGAAAGATTGGGTCGATCGTTACCCGTTAGCCGCTCAAGCAATTCTCAAAGGGGTGATGGAAGCTCAACAGTGGTGCGATAACTTTGATAACCGCAAGGAGTTAGCCAGCATCTTAGCCACCCGCGAATACTTTGGCGTAAAAGAAGAGGTGTTGCTGGAGCCATTGATGGGTAAATATGATTTGGGCGAACGGAAGGTAGATGATAAATCCCTGGCTGTGCTGTATTGGAAGGACTCGAAGGGCAGTGTTTCTTATCCCTATAAGAGCCACGATCTCTGGTTCTTGACTGAGAGTGTCCGCTGGGGCTTCTTACCCAAGGAGACTCTGGCTAATGCGAAGCAGCTCATCGATGGAGTCAATCGCGAGGATCTCTGGAAAAAGGCAGCTCAATCTCTAGGTGTCGCGGCTGCGGATATTCCCACCAATACCTCGCGGGGGGTGGAAAAATTCTTCGATGGGATCGAGTTCAATCCTGATAATCCACAGGCTTATTTGGATAGTTTGAAGATTAAGAAGGCTTAGGGCAACCTTCTGAGGCTGCTGATAACTAGAGTTGTTGCGAAGATCTGGCCCATCCAACCCTATGGGCACCACTATCTTGAAAAGGTGTTTCACTTGGGGTTTCCCAAGACCGCACTTTTCGCTCTGTTGGCGTAGCCTGTCCCTGAGGAGAGAAGGGGATTTTACAATCGTTAATTCAGGAAGAAAAATAATGGCAAATGTTAATCGACAATCGGGTATTAAAAAGCCCGCTAAACCAGCAGGTTTTAAACTTAGCAAAAAACAGAAAGCTTTACTGGACGATATTTTGACTCCAGTAGTGGCAATGGTGATTTTATTAATTATCTGGGAGATTCTATCAGCGATCGGTGGTGGAAGACTCCCAGGGCCGATTAAAGTTGTCAGTGAGACGAAGAATTTGATTCTCTATCCTTTCTTCAATCGTGGCGGCACGGATGTAGGACTGGGTTTACAGGTTTTGGCTAGTTTGCAACGGGTAGCGATCGGTTACACTATTGCCGCAGTTGTCGGGATTAGTTTAGGAATTGTCGTCGGGCTAAATCAGCGCGTTCGCAAAGGTTTGGATCCCGTATTTAACATCCTGCGGACAGTACCACCATTGGCTTGGGTGCCGATCGCGATCGCTGCATTACAACAGAACCAACCCGCCGCTCTATTTGTGATCTTCATTACCGCAGTGTGGCCGATTTTAATTAATACTGCCGTCGGCGTGCGCCAGATCCCTCAAGACTATAACAACGGCGCCCAAGTGTTACGACTATCGCGTCAGGAGTATTTTTTCAAAATCCTGTTTCCCTCAGCATTACCGTACATTTTTACAGGCTTACGGATTGCGATCGGACTAGCTTGGTTAGCAATTATCGCCGCTGAAATCGTCATGACTGGGGTCACAGGAATCGGCTTCTTCATCTGGAATTCCTATCAAAACGGACAAGTCAGCGAGATTATCGTCGCCCTAGTCTACATCGGTTTGGTGGGTTGGGGATTAGATGTATTTATAGTTTGGCTTCAAGGCAAAATTCTCCCATATAGCAAACCCCAATAGCGACTGGAAAATCCCCTCCAAGGAGGGGTGGCGCGTAGCGACGGGGTGGGTTCAACCTGCGCTTAGTAATATAAATAGTTCCTTGCGATCGCAACCTTCGCAGCATTCAGGATTAGCTAGTAATAACGAAGACCTACCCACCCCGCCCTGTCGGGCACCCCTCCAAGGAGGGGATTTCAATCCTTGTTAACCCCTACATAAAAATCATGACATTCCTCACTGTAGAGAATCTCGAAAAAACCTTCCCCCTCCCCAACGGGGAAGAATATATCGCGCTCAAAGGTATCGATCTGAGCATTCAAAAAGGTGAATTTATCTCTCTGATCGGTCACTCTGGTTGTGGTAAATCTACCCTCTTGAATATGGTCGCTGGATTAGATTTACCCACTGAAGGGCTGGTGATGCTGCAAGGCGAACAGATCCTCCGTCCTGGCCCCGATCGGATGGTCGTATTCCAAAACTACTCACTCTTACCCTGGCTCACCGTTCGTCAAAATATTGCCCTGGCGGTAAATAACGTCATGAGTGGCTTACCCGCCGCCGAGCGGTCGGCAATTGTCGAAGAGCATATCGATATGGTGGGCTTACGTCCTGCTGCGGATAAAAATCCCGACCAGCTCTCTGGTGGGATGCGTCAGCGGGTGGCGATCGCGCGTGCCTTGGCGACAAAGCCCAAGTTACTACTATTAGACGAACCCTTTGGGGCGTTGGATGCCCTGACACGGGGTGGATTGCAAGAGCAATTGATGAAAATCTGCGACGAAAACCAGGTGACGGCGATTATGGTCACGCATGATGTGGATGAAGCCTTACTATTATCCGATCGGATCGTCATGCTCACCAATGGGCCAGAATCCAAAATCGGTCAAATTATGACCGTAGATATCGATCGACCTCGCAAACGGATGGAAGCTATCAATCATCCTCACTACTACAGCTACCGCAGTGAGATCATCTACTTCTTGAATCAACAGAAGCAGATCAAGAAAATTCGTGCCCGCAAGCAAACCGTCGTCGCTCGGCACGGACTAGAGAAAGTCAATCTAGATATCGGTTTCGTCCCCTTAACCGCCTGTGCGCCGATCGCGATCGCTAAAGAAAAAGGCTTCTTTACCCATCACGGCTTAGATGAAGTCAACCTCGTCCGCGAATCAAGCTGGCGCGGCGTGCAAGATGGCATCGCTGACAGATACATGGATGCCGCTCTGATGCCCTCTGGGATGCCAATTTGGATGACCGTTGGGGGGATGAATAACAAACCGATTCCCGTCGTCAGTGCCCTGACTATCAGTCGCAATGGGAATGCGATTACGATCGATAAACGCTTTGCCGACCAAGGAGTTCGCACCCTCGCCGATCTCAAACGCTTCTTGCTAGGATCTCGCGATCGCAAACATATTTTCGGCGTAGTTCATCCCGCCTCTAGCCACAACCTCTTGCTCCGATACTGGTTGGCATCAGAAGGCATCGACCCGCAACATGATGTCGAAATCCTGACATTACCCCCAGCCCAGATGATTGCTGGATTAAAGAAGGGGAGTATCGATGGCTATTCGATCGGTGAACCCTGGGCAACTCGCGCCGCGATCGACAATATCGGTTATGAAATCGCCAACGACTTAGACATCTGGAATGGACACCCTGGAAAAGTCCTTGGAGTGCGGGAAGATTGGGCACTAGCCTATCCCAACACCCACATTGCTCTAGTCAAAGCCTTACTCGAAGCCTGCCAGTTCTGCGCCGATCCAGCCCATCAAGATGAAGTCCGCGAAATCCTCGCTCGATCCGAATATCTGGCGATGGATCGTGACTACATCTACCTCAGCGACTCCCAGCAGATCGCTTGCGGTGTCACCAAAAGTCAGCGCGACATCTCCCACCCCCTCTTCTTCCAGGAAGGCGCAAACCGTCCCAGCCGTACCGAACACCTCTGGCTCCTCACCCAAATGGCTCGCTGGGGAGATGTCCCATTCCCCCGCAACTGGGTAGAAATCCTCGAACGAGTAGCTAAAGTCGGCGTATTCAGCACCGCTGCCCGCGAATTGGGACTATCAGACAGCACCAGTTATACTCGCCGCAGCATCGACCTCTTCGACGGCATCAAATTCACCGCCGACGATCCGATCGATTATCTCAATCATCTGAGCATCAAACACGACATCTACATGGCAGAAATCGATCTTTCTGGCAGAAGTTAATTTAGAAATCTTCTAGAACAAGCTTAAACCCTTTACCCCACACTTCGGCTTCGCTCAGTGCATCGCCCCAGCCCTCCCCTTATAAAGGGGAGGGAGCCGGAGCCGGAAAAGCCCCCCCTTTATAAGGGGGGGTAAACCAACCTAAAACGAAGTCCATCTGGGTTCTACCCACTAGCAACCTCCAGGAAAGCACTAGTCCAAATTCGACCCAGCCCGAAACCACACCTATAAAAACCATGCCACCCACCGAATTCCTCGTCCTCGATCGAGCCTCCAAAGTTTACCCTACCCCCACTGGTGAATACGTCGTCCTCGACAACGTTAATCTCACCGTCCAACAAGGGGAATTCATCTGCATCATCGGTCACTCCGGCTGCGGTAAAAGTACGCTGCTAAATATGGTCAGCGGCTTCTCCCAACCATCCTCCGGCGAAGTGCGACTCAACGGCAAACCGATCGGTAAACCAGGCCCCGATCGGATGGTAGTATTCCAAGGCTATGCCCTCCTCCCCTGGCTCACCGCCTACGAAAACATCTACCTCGCCGTCAACTCCGTCAACCCCGACATGGCAAAAAACGAGAAAGACGACATCGTGCGATCGCACTTAGCAATGGTCGGACTCACCGAAGCCGCAGATAAATTACCAGGTCAAATTTCCGGCGGGATGAAACAACGAGTCGCAATTGCTCGTGCCTTGTCGATCCGCCCCGAAGTCCTAATCCTCGACGAACCATTCGGCGCGCTCGATGCAATTACCAAAGAAGAATTACAAGAAGAACTACTCAAAATCTGGAATCAAAATCGCTGCACGGTATTGATGATTACCCACGATATCGACGAAGCATTATTCCTCGCCGATAAACTCGTGATGATGACCAACGGCCCCTCCGCCAACATCGGGGAGGTACTCACCATCCCCTTCAGCCGCCCCCGCGATCGGGCGAGAATGATGGAAATGCCCGAATATTACCAAGTCCGCAACTACGCCTTAGATTTCCTCTACAACCGTTACGCTCACGATGATGAATGATCTCACATCTTGCATCAAAACAAATTCATTAGTGTTTTAGTGGATAGTGAATAGTTTTAGGACTTAGAAGTAATTCAATCGAGCGATAATCGATCGGACTGAAAATGTGGGTTTATAAAATGCAAGCAAATTTAATTATTAATAGCTTGACTCACAATTTTGTGCCGCTCGGTAGACTACCTGCGCGTAAATTCCAAATACAATACAGATGTGGCTCTCGATCGAGAGCATCCACACACAAAAAATCTGTACTACTAGTTAACTTCTACATTATATGTTCGCACAGCTAACCGAACGGCGAGTGCATGTGGTTCGTTGGATTCTAACGATCGCATGGCTGCTGATTATCGGATCGTTATTTTACGATCCTTGGACTGCGGTATTGACCGAGCCAAATCATCCTTGGAGTCCATTAAGGTTGTCGGGTAGCTGTATTTCAGTTCAGGGAAAGTGTCTGGTAGAGCAGCCTTATCCCTTGGCTACGACCTTATTTTGGGGGGCGATCGTCCCTTCGTCGATCTTTATTTTGCTCGTATTCGGACATGAAGTTTGGCGCAGGATTTGTCCGCTGTCATTTTTGTCACAAATTCCCCGCGCATTAGGCAAGCAAAGACAATTCAAACGCGAAAATCCGACTACGGGAAAAGTTCGCTATGAGCTGGCAAAAGTCAAGTCCGATTCCTGGTTGGGGCAGAATTATCCGTATGTGCAATTTGGCTGGCTATTTGTCGGATTGTGCGGGCGAATTTTGTTTTTTAATGCCGATCGATTGGTATTAGCATTATGGATATTATTTACGATCGCTGCTGCAATTACCGTCGGCTATTTGTATGGTGGTAAATCGTGGTGCAATTACTTTTGCCCGATGGCTCCAGTGCAGCAGATTTATAGCGAACCTGGCGGTTTATTGAGCAGTAAGGCACATATTAGCGATACGTCAATTACCCAGTCAATGTGTCGGACGGTATTACCAGATGGGAAAGAACAAAGTGCTTGTGTTGCCTGTCAAAATCCTTGCATCGATATCGACTCGGAACGCGTTTATTGGGATAGCTTAAATAAGCCAGAAGTATCGTGGTTGCGGTATGGTTATGTGGGCTTAGTTATCGGTTATTTTGGTTATTATTATCTGTATGCGGGTAGTTGGGACTATTACGTTTCCGGCGCATGGGCCAGACAAACCGACCAATTATCTTCTTTATTAAGTCCGGGGTTTTATATATTCGGACAGGCGATTAATATTCCTAAAATTGTTGCCGTACCATTGACATTAGGTGCCTCTACCGCGATCGGCTATCGGGTAGGAAGATCGATCGAGCAATCGGCAAAGTCTTACAGTCGCAAGCGTAATCTCAAGCTATCGCCGGATGTAATTCGGCATCGCATTTTTACGCTATGTACGTTTTTTATTTTCAACTTCTTCTTTATCTTTGGCGGTCGTCCTTTAGTTCAATTGATGCCGATTTCGGTTCAATATGTTTACGAGCTTGCGCTAGTATTGTTGAGTACGTTGTGGGTATATAAAACTTGGCGACTTAGCTCCGATCTGTATTCGCGCGAAAATTTGGCAAGCCGATTCCGCAAGCAGTTGGAGAAGTTAAAACTGGATGTTTCTCAGTATGTAGAAGGTCGTTCTTTGAGCGATCTGAATACTCATGAAGTGTATATTCTAGCAAAAGTTTTACCTGGATTTACTAGGGAAAAACGACATACTGCTTATAAAGGTGTCGTGCGTGAATCTTTGGAAGAAGGGTATGCTAATTATTCGAGTAGCTTAGAAGTATTGCAACAATTGCGTCAGGAATTAGGCATTACCGATGACGAACATCGCCAGGTATTAGAAGAATTAGGAATTGAAGATCCAGAGTTGCTAAATCCCGATCTCAAACGCAGTTTAGAAAATCAAATTCGCTTAACTGGTTATCGTAAATCGCTAGAACGATTGATGCTATTACAAAGTCAACAAGATCTGACTAATGCCGATCGTACTCTCGATCCATCAGTCGAGCTTGATGCACTGCGCCGCCAATATTCTATTAGTTCTCAAGATGAAGATTGGATTTTAAGCGGAATTTCTCCAGAAGCTGGCAGTTTACGCAGAGCAGAATTTTTGCTCGCTCAATTACCAGATCTGATTGCCTGCTATCGGGGACTCAATCAACCAATTCTATCCGAGCATCAGGCAGTTTTACTATTGCTCAAGAGTAGCATTCATCACAAGAAAGAGTTAATCGTCCGTAATATTTTAGAAGCAATAATCAGCCTCAACGATCGATCGGCGATCGATCTCGCCCAACAATTAGGCAATTTAGCTCCAGTAGTTTTGCTAGAAATATTAGAATCGGAGGATTGGCAAACACGACTACATCCAGAAATAATCGAGCAGCTAACACCATTATCAGGACTCACAAATACCTGCGCGATCGATTATTCGAGTGAAGAAACCCTCAACTCTCTATCACCGTTACTCGACGATCGCAACCCCCTCATTCAAACAGCTTGTCTGTATATCACCGCCCAACTCGATCTCGATCGCTCTCAAACAATCGCTCATAATTATACCGATCCTCAAAACTCATCTTTAGTTGGTGAAGCCATCAAGATTATCTTGTCAGCAGCTAAACAATGCCCACCGTTAAAAACATTTTCCTTGTTAGAAAAAGTGGTGCATCTATTTAACAGTGATTTCTTTAACCGGATTCACAGTGAGACATTAATCGCTCTATCCGAACGTGCCGAATTTAGAACCTTTACCGATGATGAAGTTATTACCGAAGCTGGCGATACCTGTCGCGAACTCCTGCTCTTAATTGAAGGAAATGCACAGATTCTCTTTCATCTCCCCAACCAAGAAGTGCGAATCGAGCAACTACAATTAGGACAAACACTCGATGAATTAGAAGTCTTGGCACATAGCGACTCTCAGAATACGATCGTGGCTAAAGGCGATTTTACCCGCATTTTAGCAGTACCAGTCAGTGCCTTTGACGATCTGCTCGATCGCGATCGAGATTTTGCACGGCGGGTATTAGAATTAGAGAGTCGTCAGTTACAAAGATTTATGCGATCGCTACAGTCGATATAGGCGTATAGTAATCCTCAGTGAGTATCTATGTTAGTGTAGGGTCTGTTAGGCGATAGCGATGCGCGCTCCTCGGGTTCCCCGAGGGTTTAGCGCATCAAGACAGCCGCATGAGCACCAGGAGCGATCCTCTGATTTAGGATTGCTATATATCAATTATTTTTGTTAGCATCGGAGTAATAGTAAATTAACTATTGTCGGCATTCAAAGTGCATTTAGATAACTATTTATTTAGGGGTGTTTATCCATGACGAGAAAATATAGTACTCCTGGCTATCATCCCATTAAAAAAATAAAAGTTGTCCTCAAAGGATTAAAGATTGCAGTCATCACGGATTTTAGTGTTGCCTACAAGCTTGTATTATCAATCCCGATTTTACTCGTTGCTTGTATGTTCTATCGATGGATAGATCTGAGCATCATTTTACTCGCAACTGGGATGATGTTACTTGCCGAGTTATTCAACAGTGCGATTGAAATCCTATGCGATTTTGTCGAACCGCAACACAATCGGCAGATTGGCACGATTAAGGATATCGCCGCAGCCGCAGCAGGGATCGCCATCTTTGTCTGGGCGGCGATCCTGACGATCGAAGCCATCCAGTTGTGGGCAATTGTATAGAAATGCTCGATCGATCCGACATTTAGAAAATTGCGGCAAACATCCTGTTAGGCTGATAATAGTCGATCTAATCAAACATTTATCATTACACTATGACAACTATTGTCGCTACTGCCAGCCAAGTCAAAGAAGGTGAAGTACTTGCCGTAACAGCCGAGAACCAGAAAGTCATGCTGTCGAGAATTGACGGTAAAGTCTACGCCGTCGAAAATAAGTGTCCCCATTTGGGACTGCCATTAGCCAATGGCAAAGTCTGCGATCGCGTGGTAACATGTCGGTGGCATGGTGCGAGTTTTGACCTGACTACAGGTGAAAATGTCAAGTGGGTAAACTCTTTTGCTGGGATTCCTTTACCCGAATGGTCGCATCAAGCTCTGAGTATCGGTAAATCAGCTCAGGGACTCAAAACTTTTGCTGTTACCGAGCAAGGGGATGAAGTCTCGATTGGCTAAACCATCAACTCCAAGCAATCTGGGGATTTGTTAAAATTTCAAGAAAATTTGGCGAGTAGTCCTAAAAGCTGTTGATTGCGGGGAGTCAGCAACTTGCGGCGATAAGCATCAGCGGCTTTTTTGACGCCATCGCCTTGGGTAGGATAGGGATGAATCGTGCTGCTGAGTTTACTCAGCCCAATCTTATTTACCATTGCCGTAGTTACTTCTGAGATCAGATCTCCCGCGTGACTCGCCACAATTGTCGCGCCCAAAATTTCATCACTACCGCGACGATGAATAATTTTGATAAAGCCTTGAGTTTCGCCGTCTGTAATCGCGCGATCTACACTTGACATGGGAATATTAATAGTCTCGAACTCAATCCCCGCCTGATGAGCATCATCATCTGAGAGTCCCACATGCGCGATTTCCGGCTCGGTATAAGTCACCCACGGCATCACTAGACTGCTAAGTTTAGTTTTACCGATCCCAAAGGGTGAGAACAGAGTATTTTTAATGACAATTCGCGCTGCGGCATCAGCAGCATGGGTAAACTGCCATTTCATACAGACATCTCCAGCAGCATAGATTCTAGAGTTATTAGTTTGGAGGTAGTCATTCACCTCGACTCCTTTGGCACCAGCCGCCACCCCCGCAATCGCCAGATTTAGACTTTCAATATTCGGTATCCGTCCCGCGCCGATCAGAATTTCGTCTACGATGACGGTATCCGAGCGACCATTACTACTGTAGCTCAGAGTTTTACCTGCCGCAGTTGTCGTCACCTGCTGTACCTGACAATCCAAAATTAGCTTGACACCCTCATCGAGTAATACCTGCTGCAATATGGCTGCGGCGGCTGGATCTTCCTTATTTAAAACCTGACTACCGCGATGTAACAAGATTACTTCACAACCCAATCGCCCAAAGGTTTGGGCTAACTCGCAGCCAATTGGCCCCCCACCGATAACCGCCAACCGTTGGGGACGTTTGACGAGGGAGAATACCGTCTCATTCGTCAGATATCCCGCCGCCTCCAGCCCAGGTATTTCGGGAATAGCGGCGCGGGTACCTGTGGCAATTACGGCTTTTTTAAACTTGAGCACTTTGTTTTCGACAGTGACTGTATGATTACTCGCAAACTGCCCATCGCCCAAAAAGACATCCACACCCAGATCTTTGAATCTAGTCGCTGAATCAGCATGACCGATATCCGATCGAATCCGCCGCATCCGCTCCATCACCGCCCCAAAATCAATCTCTACGCCGTCTACCTTGATGCCCAGCTCCTGACTGCGCCAAATTTCACCAATTAAGCGACTCGATCGAATGATGGTTTTCGAGGGCACACAGCCCACATTCAGACAGTCTCCACCCATTAAATGTCTCTCGATCAGAGCGACTTTTAGACCCAATCCCAACCCCGCCGCACCAGCCGCCACCACCAAACCCGCCGTACCCGCACCGATGACTACCAGATCGTAGATATCCGCAGGTTGAGGATTTACCCAATCAGGCGGATGCACATCTCCCAACAGCTTTTGATTGTAAACATCCATCGGCTCGATCGTTGCTGAGGAAAATTCTGTCATAATTGGGTTGGGAGTAAAAGGTTTGGATTTATTTGTGCTAGCTGTCTGGTTGTGTCAACTGACCTAACGCTTGCTTGGCAATGCGGGTAATATAGATGGTTACGGCGATCGTGGCAACAAATCCGACAATCCGCATCGTCCATTGTAGAGTTGGATTAGTCGGCTGAGTCCCTGTCCCAATTAGTGCTACGCTCCCAGCGAGCGAACCAATATACACATACATCATCGTCCCAGGAATCATCCCGATCGAACCAATTATATAATCCTGAATTGAAACTCCTGTCACTCCAAAGGCATAGTTAAGCAAATTAAAAGGGAAAATCGGCGATAAACGGGTGAGCAGGACAATTTTTAATCCTTCTTTACCTACAGCGCGATCGATCGCCCTAAATTTAGCATTACCCGCAATTTTTTTAGCTACCCAATCCCGCACCAAATAACGACCGACCAAAAATGCCGCAATTGCGCCCAATGTTGCGCCAATAAATACATAGACGCTACCCCACCACACCCCAAACAGCACACCTGCACCCAAGGTGAGAATAAAAGCGGGTAAAAATGCGATCGTTGCGATAATATAAATACCGATAAACGCGATCGCACCAATAGACCCCAAACTTTCGATCCACTCTAGTGCCTGTTGCAGTAATACTTGAGGATTAAAGTCCATATTATTAATTATTTAACTCTCTCGTACTTATTTTGAGTCATCTGTCTCAAGGAAATATGTAACATTCGTTAGCATTGGCAAAGCTCATCGTAGGCACAGGATCGATCGAGTCAGCATTGCTAAATTAGGTCTTTAATTAGCGATCGAGATCGAGTTAGCTCAAGAATCTGACCGTATTAATGTGTCTAGATCTTGACTACCGCTAACCACATGGAGAATGGTTACAGCTTCTTCCGTAACTTGGTAAAAAATGATGTAGCCATCAAGCGGCACTCCGCGTAATAGTGGCATAATATGGCTGTAACTCCGTCCCATATTTGGAAATTGGACGAGATTTTGGCATTTGCGATTAAATTCTTGAAAAAGTCTTTCTCCAGCTTCAATACTGCGGCTCATATAGTATTCAGAAATTCGCTCTAGATCTTGACTGGCTGAGGGTGCGATCCTGTAGCGACGAGTCATCTTTTGGCTACTTTTGCTTGACGGAACCGTTCGAGGATATCGGTCACTACCGTTTCCCCATCAAGTAATTCACCTCTAGCAACTTCATCTCTCGCAATTGTCACTTTTTCCCGAACAGCACTCACCCACTGAGTATACTCAGTCGAATGCTGTTCGAGCAAGCGAAAGGCGGTATCGATTACTTGTTCGGCATTACTAAATTGCCCTGCATCAATTTGTGATTGAATAAATCGTTCTTGTTCGGGTTTGAGGACGATCGCCATAGGTATCAGCAATTCTGGTTACTCTGATAGTTTAACGCACTTCATTCCCATCGCATTTAAATTAGAATCAGACTCAAATTTAGCTACTTAACACTCCAGCAAGAGACGGTAATATCTCTGGGTCGCTCCCAACTCAACAGCAACCATCGCCCTGATAATGCCAAGTAGAGGGAGTGATGATACATTCATCGGGTAGTAAAGCCATCAATTTTGCTGCTGTCTTATCGCACACTGCCGCAGGTAAACCGCGTGGTAAAATATGCCCGACTCGATCGTCAAAAACAGTTTCTATACCAGCATAAATCGCTGTTTTACCTGTAAAAATACATGCCCCATCATCAGGAATTGGTACTTTAAAAGCAACTGAATCGAGACTTTCTAACAGTAAATGTGTATCGAGCTGATAACTGGGTGCGTCCAATAATCGGTAGGGACGACGCGCCCGAATTTCGATTTGACCGAAACCATTGGCGATCATTCGCTGGGTATATTCATCATAAGTCATTGCCCCAGAAAGACACATCGCCCGCAAGCGTTCGTCCTGCTGTAAGTGGAGCGGGATCTGACGAGTCGCGATCGGATCGCTCATTTGCAGTCTACCACCAGGTTTGAGCACGCGATAAGCTTCAGCCAAGGCTCGATCGAGATCCGCAGGTTCAAAGATATTAAATAAACAATTCTGCGCGACTACATCTACAGATGCGTCTGGCACTGGTAGATCGAAAGCATCACCCGCGCGAATCTCCACAAAACTCGGCTCGAACCAGGGATTAGAGTCCGCCGCTAATTTAAGATTCCGCGCCGCCGCAATACGCATATCAGCCACTGGATCGATCGCGATTACCCCAGCCACCCGCCGACTAAAATAAGCAAACTGGAGAGCCTCCAAGCCCCCACCCACACCGATATACAATACAGTTGGTTCATTTCCCAACTCCGATGGATGTACTGTGCTCCCGCAACCATAATTCATCTCCTGCATGATATCGGGGATATGCAATCCAGGTAGTTGTAAAGGAGTACTTTGCACACAGCACAACCCGACTTCTGGCGTTTGGGCAACTTCAGTATAGAACTGAGCGGCTGTCTCTAGATAACCCATAAAATATTCCCGATTCGCTATCTAAGTATCAACTATCAATTATCAATTATCAATTATCAATTATCAATTATCAATTATCAATTATCAATTATCAATTAATCCTCTTCCTCCAAGTCATCCATATCGCCCCCGACGACTACATCGCGAATCCGCAGACTCGGCCCACCAACCCCGACAGCTAAACCACCTTGCCCAGCTTTCCCGCAGCCGCCAGACTCATCCCAATAGAAATCATCCCCGATTCCTTCAATATCTCCCAAAGTCTTAAACACATTTCCTGACAGAGTTACATCCCTCACTGGTTCGGCAATTTCCCCGTTGCGGATCATCCACGCTTCACCCGCACCAAAAGTAAACATCTCGCCATTAGTCATCCCCCCCAACCAATTTCGGGCGTAGACACCCTCTTTGATACCTGAAAACAGATCCGCCACTGGTGTATGTCCGCGATCGATCCAAGTATTTGTCATCCGCACGATCGGGGGATAATGATAATTCAAGCACCGAGCATTTCCCGTCGCTGTCTCATCCAACTTTCCCGCCGTTTCCCGCGAGTGCAGCCGCCCCACCAATACGCCATCCTCAATTAATTGCGTCGTCGTCGCTGGAGTCCCCTCATCATCATACAAATAGCTGCCCCGATGTCCGGCTGGGGCTGCGCCATCAAATATCTGCAACTCTTTACAACCAAAGCGGCGTCCCATCGTCATCACTTCCAATAGGTCGGGATTTTCATACATCGAATCTGCTTCAGACAGGTGCCCAAATGCCTCATGGACAAACAATCCACTCAAAATGGGGTCGATCACGACAGTATAAGTATTGCCCTTGACAGGTGGCAGGGATAGGGCAGCGACAGCACGTTGAGCGGCACTTTCGACCTGTCGATCGAGTCCGATCGTATCTTCGTAGGCTTTGCGGGAACCGAGGGTTTCGCGTCCGGTTTGGACTGTATCCCCATTCCGCGCTGTCGCGGCAAACCGAATTTCCATATCGATCCACGACTGCTCGATTAGAGTACCTTCGGAAGTAGCCAGGACGATATGCTGGGCACTATCGCCATACCGCACCGAAGTCGTGGTAATCCGCCGATCGGTAGTCTGCAAAATCTTGTTGTAGTGTTCGCATAGAGCCTTTTTCCGCGCGATCGAGATGTGGCGCGGATCGGTACCAGTCAATGGCAAACTACAACTAGTCTGAATAATCTCGATCGGTGCCAGAATTGTCTCATCTTCACCAATGATTCTCGCGGCTGCGATCGCTTCTTCAATCCGGTCTGTGAGCGTCTCTAGCCGATTAAAACTCGCAAAACCCCAACCACCCTTATAACACGCACGTACCTGACCACCGACGGCTAGATCCTCACTCAGACTTTCGACTTTATCACCTCGGATCAGGATATCTGTCCCTTCTGATTCTTCTAGTCTAATCGCCAAATAATCCACGCGATCGCGGTAACGCTTAATCAAATCTGTCAGGCGGTTTTTGCTGTCAATGATGATGGATGGCATGGGTTAGGGGGTAGAGGGTAGAGGGTAGAGGGTAGAGGGTAGAGGGTAGGTTTTAGGCTTTAGGCTTTAGTTTTTGGGTTTAGAGTCAAGCCATTAGGGTAGTTTAAAATCAATTCAGTAGGGTGGGCACTGCTCACCATCTAGGTTTCAAGCACTGTTACTATTATAAATGTTTCAGCCGCTCGATCGAGGTATTCTATCTGCCTCCTAAATTTCTGAGACTTTGATACTAGAATAAATACCTCATACCCAATCCCTACAACCGATGAATTATTACACTGTGATGGCGACTTATAATCAGTGAATGAATCAAAAGCTTTTCGCTCTGTGTGCGGATATTCCCGACTTAGAGCGCAAATCCGATCGCGGGGCTTTTTTAAGTCGATCCACGGTACTCTTAATCATATCCTAGTGGCCGATCTAATTTGGCTGGGTCGATTTACCCAACAACCATTTACAGCGCAACTCGACAAAGAAATATATACTGATTTTAGCGAGTTACGGACGCAACGAGAACGACTCGATCTGACTATTATCGACTGGGCGCAAGATTTAACCCCAGATTGGCTGAATACGGATCTCACCCACACAAATAATGCTGGTATTACTCGCACACTCCCTCGTTGGGTGTTTGTGACGCACATATTCAACCATCAAACCCACCATCGCGGACAACTAACCACCCTGCTCAATCAATTGGGCTACGATCCTGGGGTAACAGATTTACATACAATGCCTAGCTTTCAGAAGGTAGGGATATGAATATGCTCGTGCGAGAAATCGAGATCGATGGATTTGCAACCATCGATCCATATCTAGATTCAGACTCGATCGAGCTATTAGTTCAAGATATCACCGCTGTTAATATTACTCCAGGTCGAGCAGGAATCAGAAATTTATTAGCATTAGTTCCTAGTGTCAAAAGATTGGCACAGAGTCCAGAAATTCGATCGCTAGTAGAACCAATTTTGGGTAATGGAGCGCGGGCAGTCAGAGGCATATTCTTTGATAAAAATCCTACTACAAATTGGAAAGTACCGTGGCATCAAGATCTCACCATCGCTGTCAAAAATCGCCTAGATCTGCCCGATTATTATCCTTGGTTGAAAGAGGGAATACCTCACGTTCAGCCGCCTAAAGCTATTTTAGAGCAAATGCTGACGGCTCTTCCGGTTAAAGTATGCCTAGCTAATAGATAACCGCCAGCAAATTAAGCATCTTAACCGAAAATTGGCAAAGTTTCTGAACCCATATCCTGAACGTTTAATTAGCTTGAGTTTATTATTTATCCCTTCAACAGCAC
>NZ_JBGSQZ010000252.1:0-9706 GCF_041737865.1 Chamaesiphon sp. | reverse complement strand
GAAAACGATCGTCTTTACCACGCTCTGTATCGCCCAAATGGGTCATGCTTTAGCCGTGCGCTCTGTAAATAAACTCGTTATCGAAATTAACCCGTTTAGCAATCCACTGTTATTGTGGGCGATTCTGGGCACGATTCTATTGCAGTTGGCTGTAGTTTATATCGCTCCATTGCGATCGTTTTTTGGGACTCATCCTTTGAGTCTATTTGAACTGGGAGTCTGTTTTGGTTGCAGCTTACTGATATTTATCTGGATTGAAGGGGAAAAGTTATTTGTACGGTGGTTTCGCGCTAGAAAGACAAGGGGGAATGTCTTGTCTCGCTAAACCCTCGGCTTTGCCGAGGAGCGCGAGCCGCTGTCTTGTCGGTTTTTTTATTCGGAGGTTCCCTCCGAATAAAACCGCCGCTTCATGAATTGTCCCTTGTCTTTCTAGCCACCGATTTTAATCGGACTATTGCCGAATACATCGCAGTCAATCGCCGGACAATCTGGTCGATCTCCAAATCCAGAATACTGTAATCGATGACTGCCTGACGCATCGGCGTATGTCCTTGATTTACAGCAGTAACGCTGAGGAGATCGATCTCCAGTTCTCGAACGCGGGCTGTTCGCAATGCTTGGAGATGCGGTTGAATTCTGTGCAGTGTTGCCTCCAGATCGGGCAAAGGTGGTGGGATAATTTCCTGCTCGACTGCATCAGCCAACTGCTCTAACACTAGCGAAATTTGGCTGACAAAGGTTGCTAATTCCGGCAGTGGTACCGTCAATCTAAAGTGTTCGAGATGTGCGGCTAAAACTGTGATAGCACTGGTAAAACGTCCCAGATATACGAGCAGCGTCATACCTGGCTCGACTAATTCTGGGTGCATTTTCGGCTCGCGGAGCAATCCTTGGAATGAGGCTTGGGCATTGCCGATCGCCAGTCCAGTTTGTCGTCGTTGCGCGATAATCCTCGCGTCATACGCCTCTGTTCCCTCATAAACAGACATGACATCATTAAAGTAGGTTTGGGACTCTCTCAGGGCAGTGGCGAGTTGACGGGGAAACCTGTCGCGTTCCCAATTCGGCCAGATAAAGTAATGACTTGCGAATGCCAATCCCGCTCCAATTAAAGTATTCAACACACGAATCTGGGCAAATTGCCAACCTGTAGAATTACTGGTATCGGTAATCAGTAAGATAAATATCGATAAGAACACCACTGAATAGCCATAGTTGAAACCAATTAGGGCAACTCCAAAAAATACTGTGATGACAATAATAATGTCTAGGATCGGCTTACTGGAGATCGCAACTAAGATAATAGCGGCTACTACCGCTCCCAAAATTGTCCCACCAACTCGCTGGAAAAATCGCTGGAAAGTTCCACCCAAATTTGGCTTGAGGACTAGCATCGTGGTAAGCGTAATCCAATATCCCATTGGTAAATTGGTGATGCTATACAAGATTACACCGACACTGAGACTGACTCCCAGGCGAAGGGCGTGGCGAAAGATTGCTGATTCTAAGGTGCAGTTTTCTCTAAGTAAACTTAACAGCGATTGCCGTTCGGTTTTAATTAATAGAAGCGGCTCTGCATGTCGTTGACTAATGTTGCTGGGTTCTAGCAGCGATTTAGCTGACTGAGCGGTATATTGTAGTTGCTCGATCGGTTTTGCGATCGTTCGGATTAGGCTGCCTAGAGCAACGAGCTGTGTGTAGTCTGTTTCCTTCCCCACGCTTGCCTGCTTGAGCGCATCCAGCAGTAGATGTTGTCGTTCCTTTAATGCCTCATAGATCCGGCTGAGATTACCGAGATCGATGCTAGCAGACTTACCAGATATCACTTTGGCGATCGATCGAAACACGATCGACAGTTGGGTGAGGGCATCGTCGATTAAGTACCGAACCGACCGATATTGCTGTTGGTGGGAGTAAGTTTCGAGTAATTCTGTTAAGGCAATCACCGAGCCGAGCAACCGATCTCCATCCTGAATTAGCACGAGTAACTGCTCGCCCATCCAACTTTGTGCTGACTGCCCGATTCGGGCGGTACCTAATGTCATGCGGGCGGTTTCTAATGCTTTTCTAACGTCTAGAATATTTTCAGTTGTGGCTGCTTCACCTGCAAATGTCTGAAGGTAATTGGCAAGAGCATTAAAGCACTCAGCCACCGCAATTCTAAGCAGATCGTAAGGTTTAAGCGGCCACATTACTAGAGAAAGTAGCATCGCCCAGCCACCAGCAATCAGACATAATAGCGATCGCATTAATGCTACATCTAAGTCGCCGTGTAGAGCGATCGTCGAAATAAATGATGTCCCAACTACTAAACCGACATTGGCACCAGTATTCCCATATAGCGACGCAAACCCTGAAGCCATTCCCCACAAAAATGTCAGGATGACGGCGAGGATAGGGATGTTAGCAACTAGAGTACCGATAAATACTGAGATAGTTATGCCTAAAGTGGCGATCGCCATCGCTTTAGCTTTAATCTGGTAAGAGCCAGCAACATTAGCTAAATTGACAAAGTAAGCGATTAAACCCACAAATAAGCCGCTTTCTCTTTGGTCGATGAATTGCCCAATTAACATCGGGATTCCCAATGATAATGCAGCCCGTAAGCCATTCGCGATTGCTGGTTTTCCTGGTTCTGACTGGATGAGGAAGCTGAGAAAGTTATTTCGATTTAACTGCATTATTTTTGGGGATGAAATACGAATAATAGAACTCATATTCCGCACGATTCAATCGCTGACTAGTCTAGTCTGAAGTACTTCTAAATCTATCGGCAATCCGCTTGATAAACCCCGCAATCGGTACAGCTAGAAGTAGTCCGAGCAGTCCCCCTACTTGAGATCCTGTCAGTACAGAGATGAAGACAACGGCTGGATTGAGTCCCGTCATGCCACTCATCAATCGAGGCGCAATCGCATTTTCAATAATCTGACCGACGATAATTGCCACCGCAAAAACTTTGAGTCCCAACCAAATGTTTTGGAGAGCCAATAGTGAGCTAATTACAATAATGGTGAGGGTGCCACCAAAGGGAATTAAACTGGCAAATCCAATCGTCAATCCAAATAGCAACCCAAATGGAATCTGGAGTAGTAAGAACACAGTCATCAGGGAAATGCCTTGGATGGTCGAGACAATCGCTTGACCTGCAAAATAACTCTGAAAACTTTGTCTGAGCGAGTCTTGAATTCGGTCGTTCCAAGGTGCAGGTAGCCAGCTCCACAATCCGTTCCACAATGATTTGCCACTAAACACCAATAAGATCGTTAGCACCAGAATTAAGAGCAAATTTAAGGCACTGTTAATGGTATCCAATGCCAGAAAAATCGCTTTGCGTGATGCTAGTTGTAGCGTCTGAGTGACTCGCTCTGTTAATCCTGCTGTTACATTAGTAAGATCGACGGGAATATTTTGGAAGATCGGGAGTGTACTGAGGTTGGAAACTTGCTGCTGTGCTGCTGTCAGCCAAGCTGGTAGACGGTTGACAAATTCTTCTAACTGTCGAAACACGATCGGCAATAGCCCAAAACTAATCGTTCCCACTAAGACAATGGCAATAACTAGAACTAAGCCAATCGCTAAAGCTCGTGGTAGTCCGCGTCGTTCTAAGAAGACGATCGGATAGTCTAGTAAGAACGTCACCAAACAAGCAGCAATGACGATGCTCGAAATCGGTTGTAAGGAATGATAAAGTAACAAAATTAGCCACCCATTCAGAAAAATCAACGGGAACGTCAAGCTAAATTTGAGCCATCGGGGTAATTTTTGGTAGGTAAGCATTTGAGATCGAGCATTTTGGAACAGTCAGCGGTTTTAACCATGCGGTAATCAAGGCTACACTAACCATTATTCCAGATAAGAGGAGAACAACATTGACAACGCAAAACTCCCGATAAATGTCAAGCTAGACAAGTTTGTATCTTGAGTTTGATGTGCTTCAGGCAGAATTTCTTCGACAATCGCGACAATTAAAGTACCTGTGGTAAATGCGAGTACAATTAGCTTGAGCAAATCGCCTTGCCCGCGCAATCCCCAGTAGCCCAGCGTCGCCCCCAGCCACACCGGAATCAGAAATGCAGCCAGCAACCAAAATCTCAGTTTGCGCGGCATATTCTGACTCTTAAACTCGGCATTAGTCACAAAACCTTCAGGAATATGTGCGACAACTCTCGCCGATGCTAGTACCACACCTAGATGCGGTGAGATCGTCAAACTGGTACCAATTAATAAGCCATCACCAAATAGATCGATCGACATACTCAAAAAGATTACCCAAGCAACTGTATTTCCGCCAACCCCGCGCAGTCGATTTTTATCTAAGTCGAGCAGTTGATTCACCCAGACAAAGAAAGCCCCACCTAAAAATAATGCTAGAATTGTTGCCCAAGCAGGTTTGGCAATTAGAACTCTAGGAATTAATTCTGTGGATGCGATCGCCAGAAGTACCCCAGCCGCTGCGTGTAAAGCTAGTCCTAATGTTTGTTTTGATAGTGGTAAAGCTTCTGCGATCGTCGCACCAATGAAGTTACTAATCACAGGTAAAGCTGACAGTATAATGACGAATAAAAATTCCGGCATAATCGCTAGGCTCCATCATTTTTAGCCTGCTCGTTTTCAATTTTTGATACTGACAACATTGCTTCGATCTGTGGATTTGCCCATTCTGCGGCGATGCTGAAAAATTCAGAATCGTCATTAACACATTCAAGCCGCGTGTAAGTCACAGTTGGATATTGACGTTGCAAAGATGAGATCGCATCTTCCACATCAAGAATAGTTTCATAATTCTCAGTTACCCACCCCAATGGTTTAAATACAATGGTTTGGGCACCGGATTTAATCAGACTTTTTGCAGCTTGTTCGAGATTGGGTTGCGACCATTTAATAAACGGCATATCATGATTTATCCACCCGATCGAGATTAATGGATATTGATGCTGTAATTGGGCTTGGACTCGATCGAACAAAGCTTGCCCATCAATTACGCCAGTTAACAACCCATTAGCTTTTTCGGGGCCACCATGAACCGTTAAGACGATACCTATCTGTGACTCAAAGCAGCCACATGTAGATAATTGATTTAGAGATTCCTTAATCTGACGCACTAGCAGATCGATGTAGGTAGGTTCAGTTGCAAATGCGGGAATATATCGAATTGCTTTGAATGGCAGATCTTCAGATTCATTTGCAGTGATAACTTCATTAACTTGCTCTACAGCTATTTTCCCAGTAAACGCAGAATCAACCACAAGTAGTGGGAAAATTAGTAAGTTTTCAAATCCTCGATCGATAATATCTGCCACAACTTTTTGGACAAAAGGTTCGCAAAAATAGAAACCTTTGAACACTTGTACCTGTGTTCCCCAACGGTCTTGTAACTGTTGTTCGATGCCAATCCGTTGTTTTTCAAACATCTCATTTTCGGGCGACATGAAATGATGATGTTTGAACCCGAAATTGTACCAATCTTGCAATCCCAACAGCCAACCAGCCACCGGATATAACCACTCAGGGATAGAAACGAATTGCGATGCAATATATTTAGTTGCAGCTTGGTTATAACTACTCAGATCGCGGTAAGATTCTACTTCGCCATACCCTGCCAGCAGAACTGCAACTCGCGTCGGTTCTGCTAAATCATCTTGGTGAGACGCGACGGGATGTGTCGCTTGAGATTGAGGACTAATCATTATTTTTTGCCTAAATAGATTGCAAACGAATCCAGAGAAATTATCGACCGATCCGCATCCCAATTAATATGTTGTAGAAAAAGCCAATCAGAGCCAAAACTAACAATAAGTGAATTAAAGCACCACCAATATGGATTGAGATACCTAATAACCACAGACCAAAAAGTACAACAACGCCAGTCCAAATGAGATTTAACATATTTTCCTCTTCTATTTAAATAAAACGGTGGATATTGCCTAAACGGTGACGGAGTTAAATAGCTCATCAGATAGCCATTCAATAGTTCCTTTGAAGTTGCGCGTGGGGGTCGGTAACAAAGTAACAAATCAACATAGGCTGGTTAACGAATTAAATGTCTCAAATGACCTTTCACTCGATCGCTGTCGAAAAGATCCGCAACACTCTCATCTAACCCCAGCTTTATCAGATTTTCCCGCAACCCAATTTCAACCGGAAGGAGTGAATGACTTTCGGCAAGTGCTTGCAAATTATGGGCGATTGTGGCTCCTTGCTGATATGCTACTTGAGCGGTAGCTGGTAAAGGCTGCTCCATTACCGTACAATCTCCACCTGCAAACACTTCGGGGAAATCGAGTAGTTGTAGGTTGTTCGTTAGTTTGAGTCGTCCCTGTTTATCGTGACTTGCTTCAGGAATTGATAGTGTAGAAATGAGCGGATCGATCTCACTTCCAGTCGCCCAAATAATCGTCGCGGCTGAGAGCTGCTCGATTTGGTTGTTTCGCTTCAGGACAACCGTGTTTCGACGCACCGCGATCGCCTCAGTTTCTAGCAACACCTCAACGGGTACCTTCCGCTCGCGCAATGCAGTTTGAGCAGTTTGGCGGAGGCTATCGCTAATACCTTTGAGAATTTCTTTTCCTTGTTGAATTACCACTACTCGAATATCTGCAACATTACTGCCGAGAGCGGCGTACCAGTTTGGTAATAAATCTGCCAAAGTTGCGGCTAGCTCGATGCCAGTACAGCCAGCACCCACAATTGCCACGGTTAATAATGCCTGTTTTTGCGGTTTCGGGGTTTGGGTGGCTCGTTGCAAACAATTCCGTAGCTGTTTAGCTAAGGCGACCGCATCTTCAGTGGTACGAAATGGTAAGGTGTATTCTTCTGCTCCTTCCACATCGAAATAAGCTGCTACGCTACCAAGAGATAACACTAACTTACCATAGTTGTAATGCAGTCCAGACGCTAATTGAACCTGTCGCTGTTGCAAGTCGATGGATTGAATCGTGTCCTGAATAAATTCAATTCCACTTTGATGCAAAAGAGTATCATAGCGGGGGCAGATATATTTAGTTTTCATCTCACCGCTAAGAAACTCATAGAGTAGCGGTTTGAAGATAAATCTTGAACTTTGATCGATTAGAATTATGGGTGTTTGATAATGTTGATGACTAAGGTGTAGAGCAGTAAATAATCCGGTAAAGCCACCACCTAAAATTAAAGTTGGCAGCTTTTGAGCCTCGATAAGTTGGGTAGGAATTGTTAATGTTTCATCTAAGGTATTTACTTCAGTCATAATATTCGACATCTTTATGCTCCTATTGGTTCGATCGATCTAGAGTGAATTTATGACTCGTGGTAAAAGATAAACTTAACCAGTGAAGCAGCTAAATAGCTTAATAGAGCATAAGCAACGATCGCGATCGCAATATTGACATCAAATATATATGCCCCACCACCAAAAGTTGGGCTAATAAATAAGGTCGAGAATGGAGCGATAAAAGGTGCAGATAGATTATTGATTAATCGAGCGAATTCATTTTGAGGGTTAGCCGCAAACAACCGCAGCAAGAACCTTATGCCTAATAATATTTCTAATGCTCCTACTAGCCAGAAAATAGTATTAAGTATCCAAATAAAGGGAGTATTCAATCGAGCGGCCCGCAAGCGTTTCTCTTCTTGGCACAGTCGGAAAGCCTCTTCATCATGTTGGAGATCTTGTCGCCGTTCGATGTTGGTATCATCCTGCCTGTCGTGAGCCATAATTAGACCTCAGTATCAATATTTTCAAGTGTGAATTAGGAGAGCCTAATATTTTATTGAGAAATATTAGGCTCTCTTTTTCGCTGATTCAGATAGCTAGAACATCCAATCTACTTCGAGGCGATTGTCCACAGAGGAGACACCTGCTTCAGACCAAGCGACTCGTTCGGCTTCGTCATACTCGCTGTAGTTGCGAACTTGACCGTGGAGGGTGACATTATTACCAGAAGTCTCCACGCGGATGTGTTGAGCATCCAACATCGCACTGCGTTTGAAAGCAGATTTAATGTCCGCTTCGACTTCCTTTTTCGTCACCTTCGGCGAGATCGAGATCGAATTAGACACTCCTTTAACACCAGCCATTTGCTTGACTAGACTCCCTGCGGCGTTCTTCTGGTACCACCATTCCACCTCGCCTTCTAGAGTAATCCAGCCATTACGGACTGTTACTTCAACGGTTCCTTGGGGAATTGTCGTAGACCAGTCGATTTGGTTGATAGCGGCTGAGGCAATATCGCCATCGGTGCGGTGGTACGAATTTGGTAGCTGAATTTCGATGTCATCGGCGATCGCTTTCACTCCTGCAACCCGCTTAACAGCGTGTACCGCTTGCCATTTTTCGTTGTAGCTGGTGGCATAGCCATTGAGTGTGACCGTCCCATTTTTGACCAGAACGCCAATGTCTGTGACTTTGATGCTTGGCTCATATTTGAGTTCGGACAGCACATCATTTTGTAATTCTGTGTCAGTTTTTTCGAGAGTACGTTGCATATTATTTGTGTTTTGTTTGTTGTTATTTAAAAGAAGTAGACTAATGTATTAATATTTAATACATTATGGGTATACCAGGGGGTTGACCCCTGCACCCCTTAGCTTTAGGTCTAAAGCTGGTCATGGTTTTGTCCTCATTTACAAATCGAATTTAGGAGTCTTTGCCAACAGGTTTAGGCGCGTCAACACTAAGCAATATCAAAAAGATTGCAGCTACCGCAGCAGTTACCGTAATTAAAGGCGTATCTAGATGGCGAATACCGATCGCAATTAATGTCCAAATAATTACCAACATGTAAGCAGTATCGTGATGTTTTATCGTTACTTGAGTGCCAATTGCCGTAGCGATAATTATCGTGATGACAGCCCAGATTGCGGGAGTGATGCCCCAGCCATCCCAGTTGATGCTGTAGAGCGCGAGTGACGCATTGACAACTATCGCGACGGTAATCCAGCCGAGGTAAATACTAATCGGGATGTTGATAAGCCATTGCTCAGTTGGCGAAACGTGGTGTTGACCGATCTCTAAGCGTTGATAGAGGACAATCAACGGTATCAAGATCCCCAACATCGCGACGACAGACAAGGGAAAGAGACGGGCGAGAAAGAGATAAATCCAGGCACACTGAGCGATACAGGCGAACACCAGCAGATAACCACCGCGCTGTAAGCTAGGATTGTGACGCTGAGTGGGTTGGGCTTGGTAAATGCCAAAGGCAATCAAACCCAGATAAATCGGTGCCCAAATCGCAAAGGCGTAGTTGGCGGGCAGAATTTGGACTGAAGGAAACAGGCGATCTGACAGGGTTGCCATATCCACACCATCAGGCGGAAAGAAGTTGGAGATAGTGTTGATAACAATGCTGCCGATAATCGCGACGAGAATTGTTACTTGTCTGACTAAATCTGGATCTGTACGTTGGGTGGTGAGTTTCATTGGTGCTAACCCCCACTCGGATGCCACTTAACGGCGAGATGATCTTCCACCGAGAACACTCCTTGAGCAGCCCAGGCAATGCGTTCGGCTTCCTCGCGTTGGGCAAGCGTCCGCACAGTACCGTGGAGGATCACCTTGCTACCAACAATCTCGACGCGGATTTTGCTAGCATCTAACATGGCATTGCGATCGATCGCCGCTTCAATATCCATACCGACTGCGGGGATTTTATCTGTGGGTTTAATTGAAATCGAGCTAGACACCCCATGAACGCCCGCGATCGATCGCACGACGGTTTCGGCT
>NZ_JBGSQZ010000241.1:0-17443 GCF_041737865.1 Chamaesiphon sp. | reverse complement strand
AGATATTCGTCATCAGACAAGTTATCATAGTCATCTTCTCCATCTTCTTTTTTCAGATCTTTATCTTCATCTTCATTAGTCAATAGGGGTGAGGGTATATTTTTAATGTTCTCACTCACTAGTCGATCGCTCTGTAAATTGATTTGATATTTAAGCGCAAAAAAATCGTCCAAATCGCTAACATGATGGAGCATTTCTCGGCGGCACGATCGCCCAATGCGTTCTAGTTCTTGCCTAGTTGATTTGCCATAATCAGATAATGCCATTGCCAAAAATCGACTTGAGACTGTTGACATCACAAGATTTTTAGGCTCTCCACTATTTTTTAGATACTGACCTAGAATTTTTTGATAGTGGGGTGAATCCAAAAACTCGACACGAACTATAACTTTAGATCTCCCTTCCGCTTTTTCCATAATCTCTAAAAAATACCTATCTAAAATCCATCTAAAAAACTGACTCTTTCATACATTTTCATCACCTTAACTCACGTATTCCATCAGTAGGAACACGGATCTTTAAATAATGGACTCAATCGAAATTGAGCCTACCTTGATTATCGCAACGTTTTACAGATGTTGCTATCATGAAATACCCCGTTTTATTGACCTATTTTGTGTGTTTTAACGTGGTGACATTCTGCATTTCTAGTGTTAGCGTAGATTGATCGGAGCCAGCAGGGGCAAAGTCCGACACAAGTGTCTTCGCTACCGCTCCCTTTGCCTCGGCTGGCTAGGGGGAGGAACCCCCTAGAACCCCAAATCCTAATATTAGTTCTCAATTAAGATCGAAATATTACCCTAAATTAAGATGAAAATGAGAAGTATAAAACTATCTATTCGTATTACAGATATCGAACAACAACAAATTGTAGAGGATGCCAATAAAAGTTCGATGGCGGTATCGAGCTACGCGAGAAAAAAAATACTAGGGCAACCGACTAAACAAATCATTGTCCCTCAAATTAATTTAGACACCTACCGCGCTATTGTCGATCTAAAAAAGGAAATTAAGGCAGTTGGGCAAAACTTGAATCAGATGACTAGATGGATGCACTCACATCGGGCAGCTCCCCCATCGCTGCTTACTACAATTGTCACCACTCAGCAGCAAATGGAAAGGGCAAATCAGATCCTCTGCCAACTTCAGATCGCTACGATTGGGATAAAAACTAAATGATTGGCAACATCACTAAAGGTCAAGATTTTGGTGGACTATTTAAGTATTTGCTGCATCCCAAAAAAAATGCTCTCATTATTGGCGGAAACGTTGGAGCCGAAACACCTCGCGAATTAGAGGCTGAATTTTTAACTTTCTCGACTTTCAACGATCGCGTTACAAGAGTCGTCAATCATCTGTCGGTAGGATTCGCACGCCTAGATGGAGTTGTCGATCCTCAACTCCAGGTGCGAATTGCCGATCGAATAATCAATGAAATGGGCTATGGAAATAGTCAGTATTTGGTAGTCGCCCACGGACGTAACGATCCAGGTCACGATCGAACACACGACCACGATCATTTTCATATCGTCGCTAATGCTGTTGACCTTAACGGCAAATGGGTAGATGATTTCCAATCTTTTCGCAGATTCGAGAAAATTCTTCGCGAAATCGAAAAAGATGAGCAGTTGACCCAAATCAAGTCCAGTTCGGATGTTAAAAAACGCGCGCCCACACATGGGCAATGCCAAAGACATAAACGAGAGCTGCGAGAAGTGGCGGCGGGAGTGCGACAAATGGCAATTTTACCCGTCGTCGAGAGACTGCAAATTGCGATCGATACCGCAGCAAAGGAATCTAAAAGTGTAGTCGAAATGACTAAAAAGCTTGCAGAGCGCGATATTGAGAGTAGATTAAAAATTACGCGAACTGGATTAGTACGCGGAATTAGTTACTCATTGGATGGGATAAAATTTCAAGGCAATCAATTGTATGATGCGAGTCTACCAAAGCTTCAGAGCATACGAGGCTTGAGCTTTGACTCTCAAACAGACCCGAAGCGGTTCGGGAATATCGACGCTAAGAAAGATCTAAAAGTCTTAGGGAATGTTAGTGGCGAATGTGAATCGTTAACAAAGGTTGAAGCAGTTGAGGTGGATCGATTGTCGTCTAAAGTTTTTAAGCCGCAACTTCGGAAAGATCGTAAGCGATCGCATGAGCTTGGGTAACTAGTTGATATTTGGAGTAGTAATCGACAAATCGAAAGTTACTACTCCAAATATCGAAAAAATTGAAGTAGTAATCGATCGACCCAAGAAAATTAGGCCTCGCAGTCGATCTATCAGCTTGGGTAGATTGAAAATTAAATAATATTTTTAATCCTCAAACAGATTCCAAAAGATTAAATAATATTTTTAATTCTTAAACGATTACATTAAATTAAAAAACTAAGAATGTTGAAAAATCTCGGCGATCGCATCAGCTTGAATTAATTAAATACCCGCCACAAATCCGACCTGTTCCATCAGGCGAAAAATAAATCGGTTTAAACAAGCGATCGATTATAAATTAACTAGCAATTCGAGACATATTCATTTCAATAACTAACTTTTTAAGGATAATTCTCTGAGCAAAAGTCAGATTTTTGCTAGCCAAGTATAAGAATTCTGCCGTCCAGACCGATCGAATATCAGCTAGTGCCTCATGTGCCATATCCAGAGGATAAGTAACGATATCAGCCAACGTATCAGTACCGGACTGAATATTAACCAATTCCGCTTGGGATAAAGGTTTCGGCTCAACCGACTCAACCGACTGCATAGCCGCGCTCTTTATATTAGGGATGGTATTAAAGACCAAGACTATATCTTCGAGGGCTAGTTCGCCCGATAGGTAATTTCGATGCTTGTAATCGAGTGCCTTGTAAACTTTTTCTCGGTGAGGGCAATCGAAGTTGCCGATCGCATATACGCGCTCCTGTGCCCCTGCCTTGCCTACTCGCCGCACTGATTGGGCTTGATAGCCCAATAGCTTAACAATCTTATTAACAGTGGCGATCTGGCTATTTTGAGTCGAACCAGCTCCATTACCTTTACCTAAAACGGACTCCTCTTTAATATTCAAGCCGAACAGATTAAAGAACTTCTTGCCATGCTTGAGTGAGTGTTCCTGAATACCCACAGCAGCTTCGTCACCAGTCATGTACTCCCGACCAGTTGCTAGATCGTTGATATATGACATTATTGGTAATAGCAGTTGAATCTTTTGAACTAGCTTAGGAATTTGGCTGTAAATAATATGAGGCTGTTGAGCCTGATGAGCTAAGGTTACGCGTTCGAGATGCTTGGCTAAATCTGGATAACGCAACAACCAACTCAGTTCGCATTGCTTTAGGTATGCCGCATTATTCATGCTCCACAGCACCATCAAAAAATCTTCCGTTAGCTCAATGCCAGGAAGTCGATCGTGGATCATGCATTTAACAGCTTGTTGCTTCTGCTCGAATGTTGAGCTACTACTATGCAGAATAGCTTGTGCCTGAACAACAGCCATTTTTTTGCCATCTGCATCAAACAAAACTTTGTTGTCTTCTGCCAGAATCGTCAGTTTAGTCTTTTTGAAAATTACCCCTAGTTCCTTGCTTGGTACTGCATCCTCAGTTTTATTGTCAGCCAGTTCTTGAAGCCGAACTTCTTCCCAATCGACTTGAGTGACATTGTGCCCTCGCGCAATTAGATCCAATTCTAAGTACTCACCCAAGTATTTTGAGGATAAATCCGATCGAACGGAAAATTGACTATCCAAACAATTCCAGAAATTACCTTGGGCACTCATCGGAATGCGCCCAGCTCCGTGCAGTAAGCTAGTTTCATTAGCAATTGCCTTCCGCATCTTTAATAATGCAATTGGGTCGCGACCTCTAGCACTACCAGCTTCGGTACCTTTGGCTAATGCAAAAATATCCCTGGGAATGTTGCTGCGATCGCGAGACAACATCTGAATATGAGTCCGAGTATCGAGATTGGTGAAATAAGCCATCGAGCGATCGAACCAGTGCTTATTGGCTTTGAGCTTAATACTGAAACCACTTTCAACGGTAGGAGATAAAAATAGGATGCGAACTGGGTGTTTCTGTTGTGCCAACCAGCCGTCAGGATCGGTTAAAAGATCGTGCAGATCGGGGGCAGTTTTCGCATCCAAACGGAAGATCGAATCCTTCAGCTCTGGCATTTGAGCAACGATCATTCGCTCTAGAGTTTGAATAAATTTCTGGCTGGTACTAGGAACAATAATGTTTTCACCACGTTTAAGCCGATCGATAATTAAGCCCATGTAGTGAGAAGGATTACCACCACCCATTTTGACTTGCCAATGAAATTTCTCCATCGTGTTGCGGAGAATTTCGTAAGGATATTGGCGATTGGTTAAATCCAGTATTCCATTGATAGACAGATCGGTTAGACTATCTTCTAAACCAACTACTGCACCGCCTGTTGATAATACTCGATCGAGAATCGCGACCAAATGAGCTTGAATTGCGGCTCGTCTATTACCTAGCGTTTTACTTTGGGTGCCATGTTTTAAAATCGCCTCAAACTCATCGAAAAAGACGAGCGTATTCGCTGGAATACTCTCTAGGCGTAACTTGAGGAGACTATCGAGACAAATCGCTAATTTTTGGTAATTGTTAATTGCCGCATCATCTTGTCCGTATCCTACTCGGTAACTAGGAATACTTGCTCGTCTGCGAGTCTGATCGAGTAACCCGTTCCGATATCCGAAGAAGAAAAACTTGCCCTGTGGATATATTTTTTCCCATCGATTAATCAGTCCGACAACCTGTTCTGTTTTACCAGTGCCGCATGGACTAGTAACAAAACTAAACGTTCCAAGCTTTGGCAAAGGAAGTTCGGATAGGTACTCCTCAGAGCGTTCGTAAGTGACTGGTAGAGACAAGCCCGATAGCTTCTCAAACAGTAGTCGATCTTGTGCAGCCTGAGCAGCTCGATCGGGAAGTTTGAGAAAATAGTCTAAATCGATTAACTTGGCATTTCTAAACTTCTTGTTAGAAATCTCATCGATATCATTTTTTTCCTTCTTAAACTGACTCCACCAAAGAAATTTAACCTTGACTCCCAACGAAACAAGAAATTCATGCTGATGTTGCCAGTGCAACATCCGAGCTGGGTTAGTCACGTCCCCGCCGTCTAATGTAATTACAACAGTTTTAATGCCCTCCAGTGCCGCTTTAACTTGGACTGGGGAGCTACTAAAATTCCCACTACTAGCTCCGACAAAGTATTCATCGTGTTTGTAACCAGCAAGTTTAGGCTTGAGCGTACCTTCAGCTAAATAGGCGATTTTCTTCTTGCCAGGACTACCGATTACTTGAATTGGCAGCTCACCGATCCCATTGCCGAGAGGAAGATGGCTTGACTTTTCACCTTTAGCCCAAGGATACTTGGGAGTACCATCAAGGCGAGGCACTGATAATATTTGCCAGCCAGTAGCCAATCGATCGACATCAAAGGTAACGATCGCAATTCCTTGACCGTTGAGTTGACGATCGCCAAATTTGGATACGCTGACTCCAGGTAAATTAAGGGGATAGTCATTGCTAACTTTCTGCCACTTCTCGATCGAAAAGAACAGACCCGCATCGATCTGAGCTTTAGTCAGACCGCGATCGAGTAAAATTTGACGATGTGCTCCAAACAGTCCGAGTTCTTTGCTCAGGGAGCGGATGAGTGGATCGCGCTCGGCGGCGGTTAGACTGCCATGACGCTTTTCAAGATTGGCTAGGCGTTGGTTCTCTTCCCGTTCGAGTCTTTGAGCATCCCATTGGGCTTTTTTCTCTTGCCAGTCGGGATCGTCGCCTTCGATCGCGAAGATAAAATGTCCAGCACTATCTTGTTTAGTAGTTCGTCGCCAGCCAGGAGGTGCAAATTCAGTGCGTTTACAAACCCGTAAAGAATCGCTGAGGCTATAGCACCAGTCGGTTCCTCTAGTGCAAATGGGGCAGGGACTTTGTTTCGATGCGTGAATTAATTTAGGTTGCATTTTGGGGATTCATTTTTTGGTGTGAATCTCCCCTCAAGTCATTGCTGCTGTTAGTGGTAAGCTTTTAGGTTGTAATTATGTTAACTGGACTTTGTTAACCAGCTAAGGGATAATGGTACACATATAGTCAATCGATCTGGTTTTAGATCGATTGCCTGCCGACCCAGTGCGTGAACACTTGGGAGAGCTGAAAAGACTATCTGGCGCGTGATAATTGCGTCGGGGTTAAAGAAATCTCTTCTCGTAGTAACGGAAAGGGATTTTTTAACGGAAAAAAATAATGCTAGAAAGCCATACGATACGATTTATTAGGGTCTTCTTATATAATCCCCCATATCGGTCATTTAGTAACCTTTTCTAAAAACTTTATCAGATCGCGTTGTTCCAATACATGTATATTACACCCCGATTGCACTTTTAACACTCTAGTTGCACCAAAGTCAACAAATAGATCTGGCTCGTTAGCTGGATCTACTGTAGTTGTACTGGTTAATACGATCGCTTTTACGACAGGGAGGCGAAGCTCTGAATTGTTGGCTCCTAGTAAATAACTCTTTTGCTTGTTTAGTGAGATGATAGATTTGTTGAGATTTTGACCTGAATCTAGCAAGTCAGGCCATCTCTTCAATCTAGGTGCCCTACTTTTTCTGGGGGTAGTAGCAAAAAACATCTGCTCTTCCTTTCGCCATTTAATCCGCGAATTTAACTTGGATCTAAGTGCAAAAGCAAAACGTCTTCGATCTGGCATTTTGACTAATAAATCAATAGTTCCATGCTCGGTCTTTATCCGAGGAGTAACTATAATTCCATCTATTTTTAATAAGTCTTCCATCACCGAAACTAATCTATCGACTGGTTTGGCAAGTTCGATTATAGTCAGACTAACAAAACCACCCACTAAACCTAGTGCTGGATTTAAAAACATGCCAGTAACCCCAAATCCGCCGCCTGCTGCAATTGTAGTATTACAGAAAGCCTGTAAATTCTTCAAGTCAGAAAATGCTTCCTGATTTTGTGAATAAGTTTTTTTACCTGTTTGGGCTAATATTTCTAGCCAAGGATTATATTTATTTTCGAGCATAAAATCCTCGATCGATAATTTGATTCATCTACTAATTTTGCGATAAACGATCGAGAAGATCGTCATTTTTTTTGCCGATGGCGTTAAGCTTTCTTAAAAACGTTCCATTTTTTCAAATGTCATTTAAGCTGCCTTGTCGCATGTATATAAATATTCTTGAAAGCAAATAAATATCTCGCTAATACTACCAACACTCCCCAGTTCGGTAACAGCATCACGAACAGCATGATATTTTAACTCCAACAGTTGTCAGAGCTTGGCTCGATCGAGTTTCCCTACTCTTACTTTAATATATTGCTCCAGCACACCGACCACAAACTACCCAATCTAAGTCAATCGTAGCGCGAGGCGATTTAAGAATGTTGAGTGGATTACTCAGAAAAAGTAGATTGCATCAGTTTCACAAAGCCTGGAGCCACGATCGCGAGAACTTCTAACACGTCTGGAACCGTCAGCGGTGGCTCATTGAGGTCACGAGCTTGTTCGCTCAAAATTTCTATCATCAGCTTGGGATTCAAGTAAAACAGATGGGTGAGAAACTCATCTGGAGTTTGAGCTTCAATCCCAAACGGGTCTAAAGCTTGCTTGGGAAAGTCCTTAATGTTGCTGGTGACAATTACTTGAGAGCGAGACATCACCGCCGCAGCCAGGACATGGCGGTCTTTTTTATCGTTATTCATGGCAGGGATGAGTACTTCAAATCCCCGCACATTAGCTTCTGCAAAAAACCGATCCATTTGCTCGATGAGATCTTGAGCGTCTTCGGGGCTAGTCATTTCTCTCTTGACCAAATTGCGCCTCACTTCGTCTAAGATCTCATCGCTCCAGTGCAGCCGATACATCCCTTTTTCGACAGCACGGAGGAGGGTATCTCGCAAAGTGGCGGGGATGAGGACACAGGCATCTAAAACTACTCCAAAAGATGACAAGGTTATTTCCTCTCTATGTGCCTTGTGGGTCTTCAGGGGTGTTGGCTGCTTTGGTATACAGACCGAGCTGCTGGCTTTTTTTGGTCATGCGCGATAGTCCCTGTTGCCGTTTGGCATCGCGATCGTTTTTATAATTCATCAGGTCGCCAAAACGGATGCGACGGTGGGTGCCAACTTTGGTATGGGGAATGGTTTGGGTATCCAAGAGTTCGACCAGATATTGGCGGGAGACATTGAGAATGTCGGCGGCTTCTTGGGTGGTGAGTTCTTTATGGATGGGGACGATGGTGACGCTGTTGCCCTGAAGTAACTCGTACACGATCTGCTGCATGAGGTTAAAGACAGGGGCGGGAATATCGATTGCTGCTCCTGATGTGCTGACGAGTTGAAAGCTAACGGATTCTGGCTCCTGATGGTCGAAGAGGTCTTCTAGCTTAATCAGTGCGGGTCGATCTTCTTCGCTGGCGGTAATTGGTTGGTGGTCTAAAGCAGTAGGTGGCATCTTGTTTTCCCCGATTAGGTTTGCCTCAGATTACTATTTTACCTTGGTTAAACGCTATAAACGCAAGTGAAGTAGCCCAAAATAGCCTAACGCGCCAAAAATGTAACTCTAGCCAAAAACTCCCTACAGTAATTTATCGCGTTCGATTTCATCGAGAAACTTCTCGATCAATACTCGCGCCAAGCTACTCATATTAGTATTGAGCTGCTTGGAGACGATCGCGAACCGTTGATGCCGCGACTTGGGTAAATCGACGGTAAAGCGTGTCGTTGCCTCCTTCTGATTGCTTTTAAACATCTCGATCACATCAGCCGTCAGACTCGTTTCCTCGCTCGAATCCAGCGGATCGGTACTGACTTCAGCATTTTTGCTCATCAATTTACTATTATTTACTTCAGCAAGTAATTCAGTATTTGCTGAATTACTGACAGCATCGGGATCTTTGATAAACTGCTGCATCACATCAGCACTTAATGACTTGCGCTTGGTACTCATAGTGATTTTAAGATAGTTTTAAATAGTCGGGAATACTCGGCTTGAGCGGCTTGGGCGGCATCGCCAGTGAGATCGAATACCGTCGCTCCTTGCCCGAAAGCGTCAGCAATAATCTGACGTTGATGGATAACCTCGCTCAGGACATGAAGATCCGGTACTGCTTTGAGGACAGTAAAAGCTTCTTGCTTGAGACGCGTCCCTTTGATTGCTCGATTTAAAAAGATCGCCGCCAGCGGTGCTCCTTTCCTAATTGCCCGTGCTTGCTTAATCAACCGTACGGTATCCCCAGCACTAGCGAGATCTACTCCAGTCGGCTGACAGGGAATCAGCACCAAATCGCTCCACAAGACAATCGCTCTAGTTGCTTCGGCGAGAGTCCCTGGCGCATCAACAATCAACCATTCATGTTCGGTCGCTAAAATTGGTAAGCGTTCCAACAATTCATTTGGATCGGGAATAATCTCAACCGGAACTGGCTGTGATAGGCTGCTCAACCACAACGACGAAGTACGTTGTCCGTCACTATCGATGACAAAAACCGCATCAGATTGAGACTGAAGCCAGCGGGCTAGATGAACGGCAGTCGAACTTTTACCGCTCCCTCCCTTCTGATTGCATACTCCAATTACAGGCATGAGTTTCCGATGCTACTCGCATTTGATAATAGAGTCAGACCTTCTATTTTAGTACTTACTTGCTGACTACTGCAAATGCTGATACTTAGCTACTTAATACTTACATCAGCAAGTACTTACTGATATAAAATAAATATTAAGCAAGTACTGACATTAAAAATAAAAAAAGAGTATAATAATCGTGAACACAAAAACGCGACCGCACATTGCTTGTAACAATGCTTGGTCGCTAATCTCCCAATGCCTTAGACACTGGATGACTAATATGACTATATCATCAGAATTTGAATTCGACCGACCGACCTCCGCTGCTCAGGCAATCGAACTAGCTACATCCATTCTGCGCTCGGTCGGAGTAGATCTACATCAAATTGCGTTCTGGCGACTCAGCCAGCACAGTAAATTAGATCCAGCTAACGCTAATATTTACGAAGATGCTTTAGAAGTAATCGAGTGGCGAATGACTCAACCTCAGCCACCTGATTTAACTCAGACACCAGCAACAGTTGCTTTAACTACGCTAACAGCAACTCAAGTTGGGCAGATGTTAACAGAGCGATATCCTGATATTATCCATCCTCCATCTGCACAAAGAGTCAATCAAGCTCTAGAACAGCTCGATTTTCACAGCCACAACGATAAAAAAGTCTGGCAGTTAACTAAGCTAGGGCAACAGCACGGACGACTTATTAGTGTGACCGACGAGCAAGACAGAACGCGGTTGCAGGTACGCTGGTTGCCGACAGTCCTCGATCGACTTGCGCCACTATTCGTAAGCTGTTAAGCATCAGACTTGTAATCGCCGCTCGATCTGACACGCTCGACAATAACTCTGCACCAGTGCCAATCGTTCGGTTAGCCACTGGTGCAGAGTTTTAATTTGCACTCGCTCGATTAGATCGATTCTCCGCAGGAGACGCTACGCGATCGAGATTCGATCTAGGTTATACGCCAGTAAGTTAATTGCAAATTTAGCCGCAATCGGTGTAATTCTGGATGCAGGGATGCGATTGAAAATTTCTTGAATCTGAGTTGGAGAAGCCGCGCCGAGAGGTAATCGTCCACTTCAAAATACCGAGAATGCGCTCGATCGGTTTGAGTGAGTACTCCTTCACATCAATGGTCAGATCCTGTCCAGTCAGCTTGAGAAACTGCCAGAAAGTCCCCGTAGTGACACTACCGTAAATTGGTAGTTCTTGTCCCTTAGCTCGATTAAATTTCTGGGCAGCAACCATCGAAAGCCGCACAATGACCCCAGCTAGCATTAAAATCGCCCTTTTGGGCCTGAATGACGACAACGGCTGGATCTTCGATCGTTAATTCTGACTTCGAGCGAGTGAGCAAAAAATCACAGTCTCCACTCAATCCTAACTCTACATCGACACTGAAATCTGTACCTGAAAAAAAACCAACTTGACGATCCAAGAGTTCTCGAAACTCAAATAACAGTGGCGCAACAATTAACTCAGAACGTACCTTCTCGTTACTGAAACCTCCAACAAAAGGAACCGAGCGATCTAGTAGATTTGTGAGCCACTCGCGAGGAGGTAATCTGGGTGGGTCTGTCAAGAACACACCTATGACTATATTCAAGCCGAATTGTTGTTTGACTCGATTGAGTGTAAAATCGCGATAAGTCATCGATAGTATGAATTAATTATTTTCAACTAGAATTATCATAATCAATATAAGTGTTGGCAAAACTTTAGCTTTATGTAATGTATTGAAATCTGTTTAATAACAAGATTTCTAAGAACAATAAATCCAAAAATTACTAGTTAATTTGCAACAAACATGTTAAGTTTGTACGTCAAAGCGATCGGGATGAATGCCATGATTTATCCAAGTAATCGCTGTCTCTGCACTCACGATCTCTGGTGGTACTCGGAGAATGTGAATATATGACGTAGATGGGCAAGTCATTTTTAGTAATACCATCGGTTCTGCACTGACAATTACACTTCCTCCATCATAAATCTTTTCGATCCCATCAATTTTCACCAAGACATATTCTCGCCAAACATCGAGTACGATAGCATTTAATTCATCACAAATTCTCTCATAGCCAATTTGTGTGACTAATACACGTCTAATCTCTGCGTTATCTTCATCTAATAACCATTTAGGCTCCCAATCACTGAGCTTAGTCCAGTATCGACGAGAAAGATTAACACCTAAAAATTTAACTTTATTCAAACCTGGTACTCTTTGCAGAATTGATAAATCTGTCAAAGGGTTATTGTCTAGATTTAACTCTATCAAATTAGTAAGGTCGATGATACTTTCCGGTAATGTTTGTATCTGATTATTTTCTAAATGTAATTCAGTTAAATTATTAAGATTGCCGATACTTTTTGGTAAGTCAGTTAGACTATTGTGTCTTAAATTCAGTTTAGATAGATTACTAAGATCGCCGATACTTTCTGGCAGATTAGTTAGGTTATTACGATCCAGATCTAAAGCGGTCAAATTATTAAGATTACCAAGACTCACTGGTAAACTAGTTAACTGATTTTCACGCAGACATATTTGACCTAGTTTTGGAAAATTGCCTATACTTTCTGGCAAACTACTTAGTTTGTTGTTTTGTAAGTCTAAATACGTCAAATTGCTAAGATTGACCATACTATTTGGTAGAATACTTATCTGATTATCTCTTAATATTAAACTATCTAATTTATTGAAATTACTAACGAATTCTGGAATGACACTTAGCTGATTCCATCCTAAATTCAGATAAGTTAAGTTAGTAAGGCTACTAATTTTTTCTGTCAAATTAGTTAGTTTATTTGCACATAAATATAGATGTGTCAAACCGACTAATCTACTAATAACTTTTGGAATGGTACTTAGCTGATTTTTAGATAAATTTAAGTTAATTAAGTTAGGAATATTCGCTATACTTTTTGGCAGATCGCCTAACTGATTCCAACTTAAATCTAAATGAGTTAAATTAACGAGATTACCAATACTTTCTGGTAAAGTAGTTATTTTGTTACTTTTTGGAGTTAAGTGAGTTAAATTAATGAGCTTACCAATGCTTTCTGGTAGAGTAGTTAGCTTACCCTGCCTTGGACATAGGTAAGTTAAATTAATGAGATTTCCAATACTTTCCGGTAAACTAAGTAGACTGCGATTATCGTAGAGATCTAAATAAGTCAGACTAGTCAGATCGCCAATATTTTCTAAGTTAGTTAGCCTTGACGCGCACATGGATAGTTTGGTCAACTTGGTTAGATTACCAATGTCTTTTGGTAATTCCTTGAGCCGATCGGCATGATGTAAAATCAAGCTCTTTACATGAGCAATATCATCCAATTTTTCTGGTAATTCATTTATCCAAAGACTATCACCTTGCCAAAATGGTTTGCTCGAATCATTAAGATCGTCCATATCTGATTATGTCAAAAATTTATATGGGTGAGAAGATTCATGCACATCAAATTTTATTTATATGAATCCATAATTATCTTATTAAAGCAAATTATCGATTCCGCAAGCGGACGTTACACGATCGATTAGTTAGCCAGATTCATCCACCATCCACTTCAAAATACCTAAAATCCGCTCGACTGGCGTGACATAATATTGGTGACGATCGATGGTAACATTTTTACCTTCGAGCTTAAAAAACTGCCATAATCTACCGCTGGTTACACTGCCATAGATAACGGAGATTTCGTTACCTTTGCTGGTATTGAACTTCTGAGCAGCAATCATCTCGGCGACACACTGCCCCCAGCCTAGATCTAACCCTTCCTTGTCCGCTTCTACCAGCATTACAATCGGAGCTTTGATAATAGATTGAATTGTCGATTTACTCAGCAAAAAATCGACAACTCCATCTAGACTCTGCTCTGGATCTACATTAAACTCTAGACCAGAAAATAGTTGAACTTGCTTTTGAGTTAGTTGCACTATCTCAGCCAAAATCGGACTAACCAAAAGTTCGGATTTAGCCTTGGCGGATTGGGCTGTTTGTGCCAACCAAAACCACTGTTGAAAAATTGTTAAGAACGCTGGTTGTGGATCTGCCGTTGGTAAGAATTCGCAGAAGGGAGCCTCCAGAAGATTTAATTCAAATTGGTCGTTGACAGTTTCGAGGGTGAAGTTGTTATAAGTCATCGATTTCTACTTTCCAATTCAAATACTAAATTGATGATTCGATCGACTCATCGGCTGTTTGCAGTCGGGACTGTCGTTTTTAGGATTATTTACAAGACTGCTGACAGGATAGAGTTTCATCTCACTGGCTGGATAGGGATCGAGTAATACTTGCAACCGATCGATCTTCTCAAAGCTAGGATCGAGCCACTGTGTGTACTCTTGGGGCGCAAGAATTACAGGCATTCGTTCGTGAATTGGTGCCGTACTCTCGTTAGCAGTAGTTGTAATAATGGTACAAGTTTCCAAAATATTTCCATCAGGACTTTCCCACTGCTCGTACAAGCCCGCAAATGCAAATAGTCTCTCATCCTGCAAACCAATAAAATACGGCTGTTTCTGGCGGCTTCCTTCCACCTGTTGCCACTCATAGAAACCATTTGCTGGAATCAAACACCGCCGTTTCCGAAAGGCGGAGCGAAACGATGGCTTTTCACTCACAGTCTCGGCTCTGGCATTAATTAGCTTGGAGCCGATCTTTGGGTCTTTTGCCCAAGATGGAATTAGTCCCCAGTGCAAGCTTTTCACTTGGGGAGCGTCAGGATCTGGTAATTTCACAATTGCTACCACCGACTGGGAAGGTGCGACATTGTATCGCGGGGATATTTCACCGCTTTCAACCTGAAAAACTGCTGCAATATCTGCTGAACTTGCTTGACAAAATCTGCCGCACATAATTCTTTCCTAATTGCTACTATCTGGGAGCTGAAAATTACTAGTACACAAATACTTTAACAGTAATACATACCAGCCGCAAGTGCATTAGTAAAGTTTCGATCGTTCACACAACGCGACTGAGATTCTGGAGTAAAGACACGTTCGGCGATTTTCAGCGGAGTTGTCGAATGTCCGAGCGTCGCTGTTACGACGCGCAAGCTTCGGTTGCTATGAGTATGCTTGAAGAAGTCCTCTATTGATACTGCGCCAAATCCCCACTAGCCGTAAATTCCGTACTCAGCGCGATCGAGAAGTTCTTCGACTTGTTTGGCACCTTTGTCGGAAGACAGAGCAGCCAGCGGGGTAATACCTGCAAAGCTGTGCTTGGGAGTTGGCAAACATTTCATCGCTCCCTGGCGATCTTCGTACAACCAGTCCTCTAGCCGATCTCGGAACCAGAGAAAGCTTATAAGCTAGGAAAGAACTTGAAATGGATGCCATGTTTTGGAAACACAAGAAGCAAGTTCTTCAAGAATTTAAGACAAACACTGGCTTCTACTCGCACGTATATATCATTTCTTACCTACCACCGTCTCAGTGTTTTGGGATTAGAGAAGATGTGAATGCCCAAGGGGCGATCGAAGATCCCATTGTTTTGTTGGAGATAATTTTGCACTCATCCTCCAGGCTTTATCGATGGCGGCGATCGGGTATCATCGAACAGATCGAAATTGCCAGTATAGAACAAAAGTGGGAACCAATCTTCTTTCAAATGTTCAAGGATATGAACGGAGAACTCGATCGAAAACTCTTGAATTGGAAAATTTGACCGATCTAATAATTTCAGAGGTAATGGTTTAGATTTTCTAACTGTAAAAACAGGCTCTGGTTTGATGATACACCACTTACGATCGAGAATAGTTAATCAATTTTTTCTCCTACCACTCGATCGCAGACAGCTAAATAGCCGATCCGCTCGGAGTCATTCACTACCCTCGTTAGCGAAGCCGCGCCGCGAGGTAATCGTCCACTTCAAAATAGGGGTTATTTGCTGGAATTGCTAAATTCCATTGCCCACAATGCATCTACGGCGTTTAATGCCTCTGTGCTTAAGAAGGTGCAATCACAACGCTCTCGTAAGTCTGACTCACTTACAATTTGTCTTGGGGCAGCTAAAACCATTCGCAAACAAGCTGGCACACAGGAATAAGGTTTTTCCTGTCTAAAGAAAGGTAGCTTCGATTGCATCCTGATTATGCTTGCCGAATGCCCCTAGACAGACCCCAAGAAATGCCCTGGTATCTTCCAAGTCTGGGGCTACCCCCAGAACTAACAGACCCCATCGCTTTTGTGGCTCGTAGTGGTGGTTATCGCGAAACAGATAGCTTGGATGTCTGCCCAGAAGTCGCGCCAGATGCCGATGGCTGCTATCGATTCTATTTTCTGCTCCGAAAACTATATCTAGTCGAAGAAACTACCGTAAACGCAGTAGATAAAGGGGATCGGATCGATATTCATGACTGGGATGCGATCCATCATTCAACCGAGAATAAAATTGGTATCGTCCCAGGATATATTAGAGCTTTAGCAAAATCTCATCCAGAAAATATTCATGTCAAAGTTCTTCAAGTCAATTATGAAGAACTCCGTCAAACAAGAATATTCTGTTCGCTTACTTGTCAAGGATTTATCCCTTTCGATCGTGCCGAGTATCTACCATTAGGAAACTTGACCTGATGTTCCCAGTTTATCAAGTTCAACCAGACGATCGAATAGGTACGACGTTGCGACATCCGTGTGAAAACTTGCGAAATGGCTCTCAAAGCCTTGCCAAAATTAGCTTTGACATTTTAAAATTACAACAGGCTATCCTTGTGTTACTAGAAGGGAAATAATCTGTCGAGCGATTGCCCGTGGGGAAAGTATACTTTCTGCAATCACAAAAATTGAGAAAATGGAAACATAACTGAGGCGAGCGAACGACTCAGTACTGCAAAGTAACTTATTGACGTACTTGCTAAACCGACTAAATTGGCGGGTTGGGCACTTTTAGCCACGAAGGCTTGAAAGATTTTTAACCCCGACAATCGATGGAAATATAACCTAATGCCACTAGTTTTTGTAAAACCTTAGCTGTGCTTTGGGAGATGGTTTCGCACTCGGTTTGACATTCGAGATCGGGAGCGAGGGGGACTTCATAAGCCATATCTATACCTGTAAAGTTGGGGATTAGTCCGCTTCTAGCTTTGGCGTACAATCCTTTGACATCGCGCCGTTCGCATACTTCTAAGGGCGAGTTAACATAAACTTCTAGAAATCCTTCACAATTTTGTTTTAATTCCTCCCGAATCGCGCGATGGGGCGCGATCGCCGCCACTAATACGATGACCCCATTTCTGCCGAGCAGATCGGCCACAAACCCAATGCGGCGCACGTTCTCAATCCGATCGGCATGACTAAATCCCAACTCTTTAGCTAGATGCTGACGGATGAGATCGCCATCGAGGATTTCTACTTTTAGATTGGCAATTTGCAATCGTTCGGCGACAGTACGGGCGATTGTCGTTTTGCCCGCACCGCTCAAACCTGTAAACCAGACAATTGCACCGCGCTCTTGTGGCATCTGTTAGTTTCTGTGATGTGTAGTTTTTAGAGGATATTTGAGTCTAATCTTGTTTAGAAATCCGACTAGCTTGACTATTAAGATCTCGTTCCCAAAACGATAGTTCGCTAAATTTATCAAATAAGTCTGGTGGTAAAATTGTCGCTCGTGGTTGATACTTAACCTGACGTTTGACAGTATGCAGATCGGGTGTTTTCATCATCGTATCGAATTCTTCTTCTCGATACTCTAGATTGTTAAAATCATGGTCGAAATAGGGTTGGTCGATAAATTGATAGACTAACTGCATTACCTGTGCGGGAGCTTGGGTAAGTGCTTCGTAATCGACTAATAACATCAGTTCGGCTTCTGGGCTGT
>NZ_JBGSQZ010000197.1:0-30597 GCF_041737865.1 Chamaesiphon sp. | reverse complement strand
AGATCGTGGATGGCGGGAATATGTTCGGTGACACGGGGATATTCATCAGCATCGAGAATATTCAACCGTCGCATATCTGTAAAATAAGCCGCAATATATCGATCGACAATTGCCGCCATCGAGCTATTTTCCGCCTTAGCCCGATTCAAAATCTTGTCATCAATATCGGTAAAATTTTGGACATAACGCACCTGATAACCACGCCATTGCAAATACCGCCGCACCACATCCCAGCCAATGTACGATCTAGCATGACCTAAATGGCAATCATCGTACACAGTTACCCCACAGCAATAAATCGTAACTTTACCTGGTTCGATGGTAGTAAACGGCTGCTTAACGCGAGTTAAAGTGTTGTAGATTGTGATGCTCATGGTAAATATTGGCTGTGTTAAGACGTGGAATTAAACCCCTGATACTTCATTGAAAAAACAACTCCTTACCCCCGTATGACAAGCAACATCACCCACCTGTTCGATCTTTAATAGCAGAGTATCGGCATCGCAATCATAGTAAACAGATTTGACTTTTTGGATGTGCCCACTAGTTGCCCCCTTATGCCAAAGTTCGGCACGAGATCGACTCCAGTAGTGGGCTTCTTTAGTTGCTAATGTTTGCTCAATCGATTCTTTATTCATCCATGCCATCATCAATACTGCCCCATCTTGATAATCTTGGGCTATTGCTGGAATCAGCCCATTTTCATTAAATTTCAGTCGATCGATCCAATTGATATTTTCAGTCATATTTATTACTACCCTAAACAGTTATTGAGACTTTGCATCAGAAAAAGTTTGTCGAGTTTGCGTCCGATTAAGACCATTTGATTTTTCGGTGGATCGACCCATTCACTATCATCGATCGAGAAGCGTTTACCACTCAGTTGGAATATATGCCGGAGTGGACTTTCATCAAACCAAAGAATACCTTTTGCCCGAAATACATTTTCTGGTAATTGATGATCGAGGAACTGTTGAAACTTTTTCAGAACAATTGGGCGATTGCTTTGAAAGGAAATCGACATAAAGCCATCATTCTTCAGATGCTGAGAATCTACATCAATATCTGTCATAGCCTTGTCAAGAAAGTCTGGGTCTGAAAGATTAGTATCGAGCAGCAGAGATAGTGGAACTATGCTATGTGCCGCTCGCAAAATTCTCGCTCCTTCTTTAACCGATCTCAAAAAGTCTTCCGTCTTATTTGCTCTCTCGTGAGAGGCTAGATCGGTTTTATTTAATACAATAATGTCACCACAAAAGATTTGATCGATCGCCACATCGCTGTTATAATGCTCGGTTGGTGTGAAAGATTCCGCATCCACGACAGTGACGATCGAATCTAAATGAGTAAAATCTCGTAAATCGGTACCTAGAAAAGTCAACGCGATCGGTAATGGATTAGCAACACCAGTTGTTTCGACGATTAAATAATCGACTCGTTCTCGTCTAATCAAGATCCGATAGACAGCATCAGCAAAATCATCATTGATCGTGCAGCAGATACAGCCATTCGTTAATTCAATCATGTTTTTATCATCATCGTCATTACCAACTTTTACTAGTAATTGGCTGTCGATGTTAATATCACCAAACTCATTGACTAAAACAGCAACCTTGTAACCCTCGAAATTTTTAATAATATGATTGAGCAGCGTAGTTTTACCGCTACCCAAAAATCCTGTCACGATCGTGACAGGTAACTTTTGTGGTGGTGCATCAAGTGTATCTAGCATAAATAGATTGAATATTAAAAACAGATATCTTTGCTATCTGCAGAATTCTGTAGGTTGGGTAGAGCGAAGTGAAACCCAACAGCCGCACATCAAAGGCCTAGAGATGTTGCAATACGGTTCGGTTAAGCTCATATTTGTTCTGTTTTTAGTCCGAGTAGGCGGACTTCGCAACATTAGCGGCGACTACCCTACGGGAACGCTCCGCGAACAGTCGCTGACTAACCGAACCGTATTGAGAGATGTTGGGTTTCATTCTTCAACCCAACCTACAAACCCCTAATGAAAAGATGCCCGATGACGGATTAGATCCATGAATTCCTGACGAGTCTTGGCATCCTCCGCAAACACACCCTGCATCGAACTCGTCACAGTCCACGAACCTGGCTTCTGCACCCCGCGCATCACCATACACATGTGAGTCGCCTCAATCACTACCGCCACCCCTTGCGGCTTCAGTAACCCCTGAATTGCATTAGCAATCTGACTAGTCAATCGCTCTTGCACCTGCAAACGACGAGCATACATTTCACAAATTCGGGCAATTTTGGATAAACCAATTACCTTCCCATTCGGAATATACGCAACATGGGCGCGTCCAATAATCGGTAAAATATGATGTTCGCAAGAACTAAATAAATCGATATCTCGAACCAATACCATTTCGTTTGCATCTTCATGAAATACCGCTCCATTGAGCAATTCATCTAGCGATTGATTGTAGCCAGAAGTAAGATATTTAAGAGCTTTGACAACTCGTTTTGGTGTATCGAGAAGTCCTTCGCGATCTGGATCTTCACCCAGCCCGATTAGCAGTGTCCTCACCGCTTGTTGCATTTCTGCTTCAGAAACAGGAGGTTTAGATTCAGTGCTGATGAGTTGCTTGCGGATGTTGTCTGGTGAAATGGATAATGTCATGGATGAATTTTAGTTTGAGTAATTGGAAACTAGGGATTGCCTCCGACAGGCTCCGCCAACGAATTAGCAGAATGAAATTAGGCAAAGCAATCAGTTAAATGCTGTCGAAGATTGTCGGCATCTAGATTGCGCCCGATGAACACAAGCTGATTCTTTGGTGAAGATTGCCATGGCTCACCATTGAGATTGAACCGTGCACCACTGAGTTGAAAAATGTGCCGATCTTCGCTATTCGTAAACCATAGAATTCCTTTGGCTCGAAAGACTTCTGATGGTAAATGAGTTTGCAAGAAAGTTTCAAATTTCTTCACATCAAAAGGTCGATCGCTCTCAAAGGCGATCGACACAAATCCATCATTATCTAAATGATTGGAATGATGATGGTGTTCATGGGCATGGTCTTCATGATTATGAGCATCATGGTGTCGATCGTGTTTGTGTTCATGCTCATGTTGATGAGCATGAGCATCGTGAGATTCATGAGCATGATGTTGGTGATGTTTATGAATGTCTTGCTCAGTTTGCTCGATTTCCTCTTTGATTAAATCTGCATAATCATTTGGGTTATTATACTCCACATCTAAAACCAGATTTAGTGGTACTGACCCATGCTTGCTATGCAGGATTCTGGCACCTTCTTTGACCGATTTGATGTAAGATTCTAAGCTCAATACCTGTTCGGTACTTGCGAGATCGATCTTATTTAAAATGGTGATATCAGCATAGGTGATTTGTTTAAATGCTGCTTCACTATCAAAATGTTCGGGTGTAAATGTCTCAGAATCAACCATCGTAACGATCGAATCTAATCGAGTCATATCTCGCATTTCTGTCCCCAAAAATGTCAAGATAATCGGCAACGGATCGGCGACACCAGTGGTTTCAATCACCATGTAATCAACTTTATCTTCCCGTTCTAATACCTTGTATACTGCATGTACTAAGTCTTCATTAATAGTGCAACAGATACAACCATTACTAAGTTCTACCATCCCGTCTTCCATCGATACCAACAGTTGACTATCGATATTGATATCACCAAATTCATTGACTAATACAGCAACTTTTAAGCCCTGTCGATCGCTCAAAATATGATTTAGGAGCGTAGTTTTACCACTACCCAAAAAACCAGTAATAATCGTAACAGGCATTCCCCGCTTAGGAACTTCGAGTGTAGCTGTGGTTGGATGCGCGATTGTTTGAGTCATACAATTTCCTTAAATTAAATAGCAAGGCATTCAGTTAATTGTGTTCTAATCACCTCAGCATTCAAGTTTCGTCCGATAAATACTAATTGATTAGCATTAGTTGGAGGCGATTCTCCAAGGGAGAGGCTCCGCCAACGACTCGCACTCATTTCGCCCACTCGAATGCTCTCGATCTCATACCGTTTACCACTCATTTGCAGGATATGCCGCAATTGACTACCCTGAAATTTGAGGATACCTTTAGCCCGATAAACATCTGGAGATAATCGATCGAGAAAGCCCTGAAACCGATCTAGAATTAGCGGTAAACTGCTTTCAAATGAAACTGCTATGAATCCATCATTTTCGAGATGATGAGAATGCTCATGACTCGATTCAGGCAAAGTGAGAACAGTATTCGATCGATCGACTCCAACATCTAAAATTAGAGGTAATGGCACTCGTCCATGTTCAGTTGAGATAATTCGAGCATTTGGCGAGATCGATTGAATGTACTTTTCCAACTCAGTCACAACTTCAGGAGCGACTAAATCTGTCTTATTTAACAGAATAATATCTCCAAAGATTAGTTGATTTAGTGCCGCTTCACTGCCGTAATGCTCGGATGTAAATGATTCTGCATCTACCACTGTCAGTACCGAATCAAGCCTAGTCACCTGCTGTAACTCCGTAGTTGTAAAGCTGCGCACGATCGGCAGTGGGTCGGCAATTCCCGTAGTTTCTATTACCAGATAATCAACTAATTCAGTCCGACTCGTGAGCGCGTTAACTGCATCGACTAAACCTCGATCGATCGTACAGCAAATACAACCATTAGTTAATTGCACCATGTTTTCATCCACAGCTACTAATAACTGCGAATCGATATCGATGTCCCCAAATTCATTTACAATTACCGCAACTTTTAAACCTTGCCGATTATTGAGAATATGATTGAGCAGTGTTGTTTTGCCACTACCTAGAAAGCCCGTCACGATCGTCACAGGTATTTCAGCTTGAAACTTCAATACTGAATCTAGGCAACTTTGGGCGACTGAATTAGCCATAATTGTCTCCTTTAACTTTGTGCGTAAGTCTCAGTCAAGTGACAAACTAATGCTCTCTTTTGCATCATCTGGAAGATATTATAAAAACCATTAGCACGAGAAGGAGTCAGGCTCACATCCAGTCCAGTTTGCTGAATAAACTGCGGCGTTAACTGCATAATTTCGGCGGGAGTCAACCCGTCTAATCCCTCAACTAATAACCCCACCAATCCCTTGGTGATTTGGGCATCAGAATCAGCCTGAAATTTCACCTTGCCACTATCCATCGTTGCCGTCAGATAAACTTGCGATGTACAGCCAGGAACGCGATTCTCAGGGATTTTCTGGTCGTCGGGGAACGCCGGAAGACGTTTGGCAAAGTGCAGCAGGTACTCATACCGCCGTTTTGATTCCGATATCTGTTGGAAACGTTGGATGATGCGATCGAGTGCGGGTGGTAGTGGCTGGGAGACTGGCGACATATCAATCTGAGGCGAACCATTATTGCAAAAACGATAATCATTATCATGATATCGGATTTTCAGCTAGTTTAACAGATAGAATGATAATCGTTCTTATGCTTTGGTGATGATTCATCCATGCTCGATTCATTAGCGACACTCCCCGAATTCATCGATCTGGCAATTGTTGGGGCTGGCCCTCACGCTTTGACGCTGGTGACGCATCTATTACAGAAAAAGAAATCCATGCGCGGACGGTTTCTCGCCTTCGATCCGAGTGGTACCTGGATGAATCGATGGGATCGTCAGTTTGCCGCCTTGGAAATTCCACATTTAAGGTCGCCAGCCGTCCATCAACCAGATCCCAATCCCCATGCCCTACGTACCTTTGCCGCATCTCGCCCGAATGCACTAGTTCCGCCCTATGACTTGCCAGGAACTCAATTATTTCGGGATTTCTGCCAGGAAACGATTCGGCTGTGGCAATTAGCAGATTGTGTCTATCCGGCTCAAGTTGTCCGAGTCGAACCATTCAAAGATGGTAGTCGTTCCCGCTTCCGCTTGCACTTAGTTGATGGGCAAACTATTATCGCCCGTAGAGTAGTAATTGCTAATGGTGGTTCAGTACCGAATGTCCCTGAGTGGGTGGGACAAATTTCTACCAGTTATCCACCAGATCGACTTTTGCATTCCCATCAAGTAGACCTGCGAGAATCGCGGCTCCAGGGCGATCGAATCCTCATTGTCGGGGGAGGTCTAACTAGCGGACATCTAGCGTTAGGGGCAGTTGAACGTGGCGCACAGGTGCTATTAATGTCTCGCCGCGAGGTGTATGGCAAACTATTCGATGCCGATCCTGGTTGGATCGGGCCAAAATATCTCAAGGGATTTTGGGCAGAGCCAGATTTATACACACGCTGGCAGATGATTCAATCAGCCCGAAATGGCGGCTCAATGACCCCTACAGTTCTAACAGAACTACGACGACTGGAGCGAGAGGGGAAAATTGTATTCTACGAGCAATGTGGGGTTTCCCAAGCCAAATGGGGCGATGAGGGCTGGCAGATAGATTGTGACAATTCTGCCGTCCATGAGTGTATTCATCATCAACCGATCGACCGAATTTGGGTTGCCACTGGTAGCCAGTTAGACGCTCGAAATCATCCTTTATTGCAAGATGTTTTGGCTGCCCATCCAATTGAGGTTGTTAATGGTTTGCCTGTCATTGACGAGCACCTACGCTGGCAGGGTTGCGAGTTATTTATCATGGGTGGTTTGGCAGCATTACGAGTCGGCCCAGCAGCACGAAATCTTTCAGGCGCGAGGGCGGCTAGCGATCGCATCGTTCCAGCTTTGACTAAATCTACTATTGCCAGCATTAATGGATAGAGCGGTCATTTCCACTGCGATTACCTCTCGGCGCGGCTATTGCTAGGGCAAACGCTCCGCTACCGCCAACGATCGACAAGAGGTAAAATTGAATAGTCAACATCCTGCTGCCAAAATTTGCAAACCAAACTAAACCAAACTAAACCAGACGATATTTGCCAGATCCGGTGCTTTAACGCAGAGTTGGTGGCTCAGGTTAGTGAAGCAATGCCAGGGGACGATCTTTTGGAAAGTACTCAAATTCTTTTCAGTGCCTTAGCAGACAAATCGCGCCTAAAAATTCTCCATGCTCTGAGCAATGGTCAAGAGCTTTGCGTCTGTGACCTAGCTGTAACACTAGATGTCTCGATTGCGGCTGCCTCCCATCATCTCCGAAAATTACGCGACCTCAAAATTCTCAAGTACAGAAATGATGGTAAATTAGCTTATTACTCTCTGAAAGACCAGCGGGTAGCCAATATTCTTAATTACGCTTCGATCCAACTTGGTGAGTAAAACATTCTAACGTTGGTTTGAGCGTCGATTCCCTATGCTAACATTATCATATTAGTTTGAATGTTTGAGTAAGAGGTGAGCTATGAGTGACGATTGTTGTCAAAGCAAAGGTTGTGAGCTATCGAAACTAAAAAAACAGCAAGCCAAAGTGCTTTGGATCGTGCTGTTTATTAATCTAGGGATGTTCGTTATCGAGTTTGGGGCGGGAATTCGCGCAGATTCGGTATCTCTAACTGGAGACTCACTCGACATGCTTGGCGATGCGTTGGTTTACGCTAGCAGTTTGTATGTCATTAATAAAGGCAGTAAAGCACAGGCTGGAACGGCATTTTTCAAAGGAACGATTATGTTTGTGTTTGCAATTGCCGTCTTTGCAAGAGCAATATATCAACTGTTTGTGAGTGCAGCCCCAGAACCGACAACTATGAGTACGGTGGGAGTTGTGGCTTTGATTGCTAATTTGTGCTGTCTATTGCTGTTGACTAGACACCGAAAGGATAATCTCAACATGTCTTCTGTTTGGTTGTGTTCGCGAAATGACATTATTGCAAATACGTCCGTGCTAGTAGCGGCTGGATTAGTTTTGATCGCGCACTCTGTATTACCAGATCTAGCTGTAGGCTTGTTGTTAGCGTTCGTTTTTGCAAAGTCAGCGGGGAAAGTGCTGTCCGAGTCTTGGCGAGAAATGCACTAAGAAACTATTCATTCATCTGGAGATGACAGTGACAATCTGGTTTTTCTAATAGAGATGCAATCAAAGCATTCGCCGTCACTGCTGCGAGGAGTCCACCACCCATCGAGCCTTGAATTGTGATGTAAGGCACACCCACAGCCATCAATCGCCGTTTGGCAGCCGGAGCATGACTAAATCCGATCGGCATTCCAATTACCAGCGCGGGTTTAATCTGTCCCCGATCGATCGCGTTACAGACTGCCATCAGTACCGACGGCGCATAGCCAATAATTACGATCGAACGATCTGGCATTTGCTCTAGGCGATTCAGCCACTCTTTATCCTGCCAGAAAGCTTGCTCCGCTTCGACTACACCCGTGATGTGAGGATCGTCGATCAGCGTCTGAACCTCACAACCTAGATGAGCTAATCGAGTACGATCGAGTGTAGCAGTCACAGCAGGTATATCTCCCACAATCTGACAGCCATTTGAAAGAGCCTCCCTTGCTGCGGCGATCGCATCCCCACTCAAGCGGACAAAATTAACCAAGCTCACATCTCCACAAGCTAGCACTAGTTGAGAGAGCAAGTCTATTTCAATCTCCGCTCGGGTAGAAAGGTCTGGCAATAGGTGTTGTAGGGATTCCTTGAAGGCTTCGGGGTGACAATCGATCGTTCCATCTAGATGATGCCAAAGTCCTTCTAGTTCCCCCAGTCGATCTTGACTTTCCACTTCCAAGAGTTTTAATTGAGAGATCGCTTCTGCTTGGACGATCTGACAATCCCCATCCCGCCCTAAGATCCCTTCTAACGCCGATGCTGTATGTCGCAGCCGTGCCAATTGTTGAATCACCGACTGGTATTGCTGCTGCAACTGAGCCATCAGGCTGGGACTGAGATCGATACCTGAATCGCTGGTGAGTAGCTGTTGGATGTGGGATAGCTGAAACCCCTGCTGTTTAAGGGCAACAATCCGCTGTAGCTGTTGAATATTTTGGGGAGTATAAAGTCGGTAATTGCCATCCGATCGCTGGGCTGGTGGCAATAAGCCCAAGGTGTGATAGTGGCGCACCATGCGGGGGGTGATATCGCCGCCAACTGCTTCGGTTAGTTCTTTAATTGTTAAATATTGAGCGTCCATATTTTACAAATCTAGATTTACACCTTTACATTAACATCAATGTCAAGGTGTAGGGTATAAAGGCAATCTATTTTTGTGGTTATGTCTTCCCCTGCTGTGTCTAGATCCAGTTGGCAAACACTATTGAAAGAACATCCCGATGCGATCGCAGCGGGGATTTGCGCCCTGCTGGTGTTACTTGGTTGGTTCACTCTCGATCGTGGGTGGCTGGGAGTGAGTTTGCTCATCCTGACGGCTGCTTATGTCATTGGTGGATATGAAAGCACCCGTGAAGGATTGACTACCCTATGGCGGGAAAAAGAACTGGATGTGGATTTATTGATGATTGTGGCAGCATTAGGAGCCGCCATTTTAGGGCTGTGGCGCAGAGAGTACTACTTCATCATCGATGGGGCGATGTTAATTCTGATTTTTGCCATCAGCGGAGTGCTTGAGGGCTACGCAATGAGCCGTACCGAGCGGAGTATTCAGGGGTTGATGAGCCTCACTTCCGATACCGCCCGCAAGCTCGTGGATGGGCAAGAGCAGATGGTAGCGGTGGCTGAGTTACAGATCGGCGATCGCGTCCTCGTTAAGCCAGGAGAATTGGTACCGACGGATGGGATTGTTACGGAGGGATTTAGCGCACTCAACCAAGCTCCAATTACAGGCGAATCGATGCCTGTTGAGAAAACCGTCGGCGATGAGGTATTTGCAGGGACGATTAATGGTAACGGTGCGTTGAAAATTCAGATTCATCAGCCACCAGAGAGTAGTCTGATTCAGCGGGTAATTCGGCTGGTAGAACAAGCACAGACTGAGACACCACCCTCCCAACAATTTATCGAACGGTTCGAGCGTAGCTATGCCAAAGCGATCGTCCTCATCGGGATTCTGTTAGGTACTTTGCCCCCAGTTCTACTCGGTTGGACTTGGGAAGATACGGTTTATCGCGCCCTGATTTTTCTGGTAGTAGCTTCGCCCTGTGCATTAATGGCAGCAACGATGCCAGCCCTGTTATCAGGCATCGCTAATGGGGCACGACATGGGATTTTGTTCAAGAATGCCGCGCAGTTAGAGGCAATTGGGCAAGTTAAAGCGATCGCCTTTGACAAGACTGGAACCCTGACAATGGGCAAACCTCAAGTCGTCCAAGTCATTGCAGTGGAAAATCCAGACAAGTTGCTACAAGTGGCGGCTGCATTAGAAAGTTTGTCCGAGCATCCGATCGGGGATGCGATCGTGCGAGCTGCTCAAAAACAAGGCTGGGAAAGGACTGAAGCTGTCAATGTTCAAGCTCAGACTGGACGGGGGATTACGGGAGTAGTCGATGGGAAGATAGCGGTAGTCGGTAAAGCCGCCTTTGTTCGATCTCAAGTAGATAGTTGTCCTGATACTCTCACTGAGCAGAGCCAAAAGTGGGAGGAAGAGGGGAAAACTGTTGTTTGGGTTGCTCATGCCGAGCGCATTGTGGGAATTATTGCAGTTGCCGATACTGTCAGAGCCACAGCCGCTCGATCGATTGTCGGGTTGAAACGGTTAGGGATCGAGCAAATTGTGATGTTGACAGGCGATAACGAGCGTACTGCTGAGAGTATTGGGTGGGAACTTGGGATCGATAAAGTATACGCCCAACTGCTACCAGAAGATAAACTTGAAGTAATTCGCCAGCTCCAGCAACAATACCCCTCAGTGGCGATGGTTGGCGATGGGATTAATGATGCTCCCGCTCTGGCTCAGGCATCTGTAGGCATTGCAATGGGAACAGCGGGGAGTGACGTGGCACTAGAAACAGCGGATGTGGTCTTAATGGCCGATCGATTGGAAAAGCTTGAGTATGCCATTCGGCTGAGTCGTCGCTCTGGGCGGATTGTCAAGCAAAATATTGTGTTTGCCCTCAGTTTTATTGTCATATTGCTAATCGCCAATTTTACTGGCAATATGACCCTACCGTTGGGTGTGCTGGGGCATGAGGGATCTACTGTGTTGGTGATTTTAAGTGGGTTACGATTGCTGAAAGATTGAATTATTTCTAACTTAATCTATGTTATCGTTTAGATTATTCACGATAATGATTCTCATAATTAATCTTTCATGCTAGAGATTCAGCAATTAGCTGTTAATTACCGTGGAGTACGTGCTTTAGAGCAAATTGACTTTCAGATCGATCCAGGTGAATTGGTGGGTCTAATTGGGCCGAATGGAGCGGGTAAGAGTACACTGCTCAAGGCGATGTTGGGATTAATTCCGACTGCACATGGCACGATAAAGTATTGTAATTGTCCCCTGTGTCAGCATTTGGAACGGGTGGCATATGTGCCCCAAAGATCTCAGGTTGACTGGGATTATCCAATTACGGTTTGGAATGTGGTGATGATGGCGCGTACTCGTCAATTAGGCTGGTTGCGTCGTCCGGGCGCGGCGGCGAAGGCGATCGTCAATGGGGCACTCGATCGAGTCGGGATATTGGATCTCAAAGATCGGCGGATTGGCGAACTTTCTGGCGGGCAACAACAGCGCGTATTTTTAGCCCGCGCTCTCGCCCAACAAGCAGATTTATTCTTATTTGATGAACCATTTACCGGAGTTGATAAAAAAACTGAAGCCGTGATGCTGGAAGTTTTTGCCGAACTGAGAACAGCAGGTAAAATTTTGCTAGTTAGTACCCACGAATGGGGAAAATCTTTGAGTCAACTCGATCGAATTTTGCTGCTCAATCAAAGTCTGATTGCCGATGGTTCGCCCGCACAGGTAATGACTCCTGCTAATCTGCAACAAGCTTATGGGGTATCATTTCATCAGCATGGTAGTCGAAATCCTGGCGCAGATTTATTCTGCTAATAGCTCGCTGTTTCAATTATTAATCCTAATATGCTAAATTTTCTCGTCGAACCTTGGCAGTATGAATTCATGCGAAATGCGATCGCAATTGGCATTCTCGTCGGGATTTTATGTCCGGTTGTGGGTAGTTATTTAATAGTGCAACGGATGGCATTATATGGAGACGTAATTGCTCATGCTGTATTGCCAGGATTATCGCTTTCATTCTTCTTGGGGATCGATATTGCGATCGGGGCGTTTATATCTGGAATCATGGGTGCGGGGACGATTTCTTGGATTCGATCGCAATCGAGAGTCAAGGTAGATGCAGCGATGGCTTTAACCTTTTCTAGTTTCTTTTCGGTCGGAATTATCCTGATTTCTGTACTGAGAAATAATATCGATCTCGATAGTTTTCTGTTTGGTGATATTCTGGGCACGACGACAACCGATATCTATCGAACGGCAAGTGTAACAGCGTTAATTATCATAGCAGTTTGGTTATCTTATAAAGAGTTATTGCTCTATACATTCGATCGAACTGGAGCTGAAGCAATGGGCTTACCAGTTAGAGTCATTCATCTCGGATTTATGTCAGCAATTACGCTCACGATTATTGCTAGTATGCAGGCAGTAGGGGTAATTTTAGTGATTTCGCTATTAGTTGGGCCAGCTTTGACAGCATATTTACTCGTAAAAGAGTTGCACCAAATGATGATTGTGGGTGCAGTTATCGGTGCATTTGCAAGTTTGAGTGGAGTATATATTAGTTTTTATCTCAAGCATGTACCATCTGGCCCTGCGATTGTAATTGTATCTTCAGGATTATTTATCCTCGCATTATTATTTAGTCCCTCTCAAGGTATTCTGACTCAACGATTTCGGTTGCCTGCTCGATCGATAGTTGATGCTAAATAGACAATCTAAAATCACCCGCAGTCTTGGCAGGAAATGCGGTAAATATAGTATGCTCTCGATCGTTCAAGCGATCGACTTTATCGTAAGATTAGTTCGGGCTAACGATTAGCGGTAGCTAACACTCAGAGGGCGATTCGACCTTGGAGCAGCTACGCCAACGATCGGAATTATCGAACTGTGGCTGGTAAATGTAGTGAGATTTTCAACTAGATATCGGCACGGAGTAGATCGAGATGCGATCTCTTTTGAAGATAGTGTATATTGCTCATATCCGCATTTAATTGGGCAGTGAATTTGCTGTCTTGTCACTATTACTAAAGGATCTAGCAACTAGATCGGGTTGTAAGTTAAAACTATTATTGCAATTTATTATCAATAATCCAACGACGGTCGAGATTAGTTGGGCAGATTTAGCGATCGCCTTTGGCGATGCTACTTGTGGGTCGCAGAATAAGGTGTTACGCTAGCCCAAAGCTTCTGCCTGTGCCTAACTGGATATCGCCAGCGTAGAGGTGCGGTACCAACAAATTCTCCAATGACGATCGTGTTCGAGACATTCAGATATCGATCTTCAGAAATATTACCGATAGTTGAAATCATAAGTTAGTGTCATGATGGTAATAGTTGCTGTTATATAGTTAAATAAAACTATGAGTCTTTTATCCAAAACTGAAAATATGAGTAGTACTGGTGTAATTGCTCGATTAACTCCCCATCAAGAGCGCATTCTCAAAACCCTTGAAATAATTGACGGTGAAATTTCAACCCAGGATCTATATGTTCAATTGCGGAATACTCACAAAACCTTGGGACTCGCAACTGTCTATCGCGGACTAGAGGTATTGAGATTGTAAGGATTGGTGCAAAGTCGCAATTCAACTGAAGGTGAATCTTTATATAGTCTAGTCCAAAAACATCAACATTATTTTACTTGTGTGCGATGTAGTAAGTCGATGGAGATCGATGCTTGTCCAGTTTGTCAAATTAAAGCTGACTTAGAGCAAAAACAATCACTTAAAGTTTTTTATCATACTTTAGAATTTTTTGGTTTGTGTACGTTTTGTCAAGCCGCAGATAATTAATTCAGTTGACAGTTGCGGCTCACGCGCTGAAGAGTTTGCGAAAATCTCCCTCTACTTATTACTTAACTTGGAGAAGGTGGAATTCTAGCCAAAATCCCCTGTTGTAAAATTTCTGGTCGCTCCTGTCGCGGTATAATTCCATCCGTACTTGCATGATATTGTTCGCACAATTTGAGGATTGCATCTGCACTATTTAGCGGCGGTAAATCGCCAAACATCAAGCTCATTTTCCCCGTTCCAGTCAAAGCAATCGCACAAGGTCTTTTACAAGCACTCAGACAGACTAACTCTTCGAGTGCAAAGTCAGCTTTTAAAAACCAATTTTGATACAGTTGAGCCAGTCGATCGAACAAATATTTACCGCCGCGTTCGCCCAGATAATCTCGTTGTGTCAGGGAAAAAGAGCAAGATTTACAAATATATAAAGCGTGTTTAGTCATAGGTTACTCTCATCCGATCGAATCATAAAGAACTCTTAGTTTGAATTGCCTGTTGCATTTTTTGTTGAAGGTTTTCAAGATTAAGCACTCCCAAATCTCCACCTTTTCTAGTTCTAATACTCAATGTTTGGGTTTCCATCTCCTTCATCCCAATGACCGCAACAACTGGAATTTTTTCTAGTTCTGCCGTGCGAATCATCTTACCCAAACGTTCGTGGCTATTATCGAGTTCTACGCGGAAACCAGCTTGTTTTAAAGTCGTTATGACTCGATCGCAATAATCTCGCACTTCCTCAGTTACAGGCAACAACCGCAGTTGAATCGGTGCTAACCACAAGGGGAAATTACCTGCATAGTTCTCAATCAAAATCCCAAAGAAACGTTCCAAAGAGCCGAAGATCGCTCGATGAATCATAATCGGTCGCTTTCTGGTATTGTCTGCCGCCACATATTCCATCTCAAACCGTTCGGGTAGATTAAAGTCTACCTGAATCGTCGAACATTGCCATAACCGCCCGATCGCATCTTTGATCTTAAGATCGATTTTAGGGCCATAAAAAGCACCGCCACCTTCATCGATACTATAATTCCAGCTTTTAGCATTTAGGGCTTCAATTAACGCACTTGTCGCCAATTCCCATACTTCATCTGCTCCCACTGACTTTTCAGGACGAGTAGATAGATTTATTTCATAATCATTAAATCCAAAGTCAGATAAAATCTGCTCCGTCAGATTTAAAACTCTCAAAATTTCAGCCGCAATTTGGTCTGGCAAACAAAATACATGAGCATCATCTTGAGTAAAGCCTCTGACGCGCATCAGCCCATGCAATGCACCCGATCGCTCATACCGATAAACCGTCCCCAACTCCGCCCACCGCAAGGGTAATTCTCGATAAGAATGCAGCTCATGTTTGTATGTCAACACATGAAATGGACAATTCATCGGCTTAATTTGATAAGCTCTCTCATCCACATCCATCGAGTCAAACATACTCTCTTGATAGAAATCAAAATGTCCCGATGTTTTCCACAAATCTAGGTTGGCAATGTGGGGCGTATAGAGTAATTCGTAGCCTGAATCTAAATGCGCTTTTCGCCAATAATCCTCGATGATGTAGCGAATTTTAGCCCCCCGTGGATGCCAGAATACTAACCCACCACCTGCATCTTCTTGGATGCTAAATAGTTTTAATTCCTGCCCAAGTTTCCGATGATCGCGTTTGAGTGCTTCTTCTTTCTGGGTGAGGTATGCCTCTAGTTGTTCGGGTGTTTCCCATGCTGTGCCATAAATCCGTTGCAGCATCGGTTTGGTTTCATCCCCCCGCCAATAAGCACCTGCCAGACTTTCTAAAGCGAAACTATTCGGGTCGATTTCACCTGTAGAATTGACATGAGGGCCAGCACACAAATCCCACCAGGTAGTTTGAGGGGGTATAACTATTGGTGATAATAGAGATGGTTCTACCTCAACATCAGACTTTGTTAATTTGCCTATATCTGGACTACCAATAAAATAACGAGTGATAATCTCGCCATCAGGGATACTATTGAGGATTTCTAGTTTGTATGGTTCCCCTAAATTGACGATTTCAGCTTTAATATCATCTTTACTCACAACTTCCCGCACGATCGGTAAGTTGGCTTTGATGATCCGCCGCATTTCCTTAATAATCTTGGGGAAATTATCGCGAGTAAAAGTAACAGGGCTATCAAAATCGTAAAAGAAGCCTGTTTCCGTTACGGGGCCAATTGCCACTTTTGTCCCTGGATATAGCTTCTGTACCGCCATCGCCATAATGTGGGCGCAGGTATGGCGGACTAGGGCTAGTTTCTGGGTGTCTTGCGGTTCTAAGTGGCTAGTGGGCGGGGTTACGAAACTGACCATACTATTATAGAATGATAATCATTATCATAATAACCTAAATAGAGTAGTGGTGCAGCTTTTTCGATGTGTTGGTACAGCCTCTCAGATTGAAAATCACCCTAAAACTACGAAACGCAATGGTTTCGGCATTCTTAAAGGTAAAGTCACGATCGCGTCGGACTTTGATGCTCCCCTGGAAGAATTTGCTGATTACCAATAATCTATGAACCTGCTCATCGATACTCACATTTTGATTTGGTACATCGCTGGAAATCCCAGCCTGAAGCCAGCGATGACCGATTTGCTACATTACGCTGACTGGGTAAGCCCGAACGGCTGAATCTACTGTCGCAATTGTTAGACTGTTTTGCAGGGCTTGACAGATAAGCATTCTGTCAAATGGATCGCGATGTAATGGGGGCAATTTAGCCAATTGCGTCACACTACTTTCATCAAGAGCAAGACTGGCAATTTGGTGTAGATCGCGCTGTTTGGGTAAATATGTTTCAGGATGCTCTGGCAGAGGTAGTTTGCCCAACTGGTATTTGACAATTGCTTCCCAGACCGAAATTGCACTTAGGTAGACCTCATTGCCTGGATCGCGAATTGCATCCAGAACGTCAGTGGACAACTGACTATCGCCACTGATGAACCACAAAAAGATATGTGTATCTAGCAAAATTCTCATTTGCCCTCGAACGCACTCAAAATCTCTTCTGGCAAAGGTTCATCAAAATCTTTAGGGACTGTGAACTCACCAGCACATAAGCCGAACGGTCGTAACTGCTTACCACTTAATGAAATGGGTCTAAGTTCGGCAATCGCTTTATCTGCTTGAAGAATGACAAAAGTTTCACCTGCTTCCACTTGACGCAAATACTTTGAGGGATCGCGCTGAATTTCATCAACCGTCACGTTTAACATACAAAATCCTCAGTCTAAGTTCAAAGGAGAATATACCGTCTCACTCAATTGTAGATGATGGGTTGTATTTTTCCAGGTCGGAGGTGAAGATCGAGCATCCAAACTAACTTTAATTTCAGGATTTTTTCAGATTGAAATCTAACTAAAGCCTTTTTTAATTCCATAACGAACCGTCTTAAATTCCAACTTATTACTTCCTGGATGATAGAGCGTATAACTAGCTTTCCCTTCAATCCGTCCCACTGAACCTACTCCAACAATTCGACGGGGACTTAATACCGTCGGAGTTGGATCGGTTAACTTATCTAAGGTTTGAACTTGACTGTTCAGACTACCCGATTCAATTTTATATTCAAAAGCCAATCCCGATCGACCACAGAATAATTGATTCGCATCCATCCGCGATAGTCGATCGATCGCCTGAATCGGATCTATAGTTGGTGTCAATTCATCACTGACTGAGATCGAACTACCATGAATTAAAAAGCAATCTAGTTCGACAAATCCAAATTCTAGAGATTGTACCCACTTTAGAGTCGCGGAATCGATCGCATCCCATAGCGTTTTCGTCATGTCGATTCCATATCGATCGATCAATTCTGTCGGTTCTCCCGTCCGCCCCAAGGCATGAAGAATCAATATTTGTTCCTCCCACCACCCCTGACAAACTAGCGGTGTTGGTTCGCCTTGACGCGGCTGCTGAATCCTTTTTACGAGTCGATTACTCTCAATTTTTGGGCCGATAATATCGCCGATTAAATAGAAATTCTCTACCTCCTGACGCGACTTTCTCAAGTCTGCCACCACTGCCTCGTATGCAGCTAAATTACCTTCAATTCCACTCGCGATCGCCCACATCTAAATTACACTTATTACTTATTACTTAAACCCTATCGTTCGCACACATGTGTCGGATCTTCAGCGCGTTCCGCATATTCCAAACCCTGAGCCAGTCGCCATGCAAAAATAGCGGGTAGCCCATTATCGATAATCGCCTGACAAGTAAGCTGGTAATCATATTCCACCTCTCGCAGCGTGGTTAATTTATCGTCCGTGTCATAAATTACATAAGTTGCATTCGGACGACCGTGACGTGGTTCGCCGACAGAACCCGCATTGATAATCTGCTTGAGTGTTGCGGTAAATTGCTTAGTCGAACTTCCTTCTGGCTGTTGAACTTTTACAGCCAATTGTCCAGCATCCAGCGTCCGCACATAGGGAACATGAGTATGCCCGCAAAACAGGACATCTGCACCAGTCGCCATCACCCGTTCTAATGCAGTAAAAGCATTGACTTCCGGCATCAAATACTCATGTTGATTGTGAGGACTACCATGTACGAAGCAAAGATTCTCCTCGCGTAAGCTTAAAGGCAGTTGCGCCAGATATTCGCGCACTTCGGGATGAATTTGGTCATTCGTCCATTCATGTGCTTTCTTGCCCCGTTTCTCTGCCAAAATCGATGGATAACTGCATTCGCAAGCATTCAAACCTTCGACGATATCTTCATCCCAACAACCTTGAACGGTGGGGATATCTAGAGAGCGAATCATCTCTACTACAGCATTCGGATGAGGGCCATAACCGACTAAATCGCCCAGACAAAAGATTTTATCTGCCCGTTGTTTATCGATGTCTGACAATACCGCATTCAAAGCTTCATAGTTACCATGAATGCAAGACATTACTGCTATTTTCATACTGCTACTTCTTCCGGTGATTCGACTTCTAATTGGGATTTAATTTGTGCTTGATAATAAGCCAGGGCGTTATCATCTAAACCGCAGTCTTCTAGTGTTTCCATAATTAGCTGAGGTTGCAAATTATTTCCCACAACTTCCAATCCACTAAATCGGGTCGGTCTGCCTGCCAAGACTGGCGGTAACGGCAGTTCAAAATAAGTACAATCGGGAAAACCGACGCCAAAGCTAAAATAAAACGATCGACCATCAACGATCTCGAAAATACCTTTAGCCCTGGCAACTTCACCATAAGCTCCCTGAATTAATTCATCCCATAATATATTTAAACTAGCTGGATCTAGTACTTCTCCCGTCAATCCCCAGCGCGGAGAGGCAGTTAGCGCGACATTCTTTTCGGTGACTTCACTGATAAGAGTTTGAGTCGCCCAATCGTGATATTCACTCTCAATTAAACCCTTTGGAACGATCGCAATTCGTTGACAAGATTCGATATCTACAGGTAATTGCAGTGAGGCTAGATCGAGTTGCGGCGCAATCTCAACATATAGCGGTTGGATCTCGGCTAACTGTGTCCAGGATGCCCCAGCCGAGATCGGTTTGACGTGGGGACATGTCGCTGTAATATAGGTCAGATCGATCGGGGTAGCATCTGCACCCAGACAGATATAAGCACTAGGTTCGGTGCTGGTAGTCAGTTGTTGGTGAATCCAGGTAGTTTTGCCAGAACCGCATGGCCCTGTCACTAGGTAGATGGGATGCCGATCCATGAACTGCGAAGATGAATGGAAACATGTATAGCATATCACAAATAGCAAGAATGATAATCATTCTTGCTAAATTAATTCAGTTTGCAAATAATTATCATTAACTCGCAACAGATTTGATAACCTATGGTACTGTGTTGAGAGTAGATTCGGTTTCGATCGAGATTATCGATCGAAAGTAAAGGGGAAAGTTTGGTGCAAACCCAACGCTGTCCCGCAACTGTGTTTCGATTACCTGGGGTAGTCGATTAGTCAGAACACCCGCCGATATCGATATGTCCCGACTTATATTCTGCGAGGCACAGAGGGGAAAATATTATGGATGACAAACACACAATTTTCGTGTGTCAATCTTGCGCTGGCAATTGGCAAAACGGCAGAGAAGTAGGCAACAGCGGCGGTTATTTACTCCATCAAGAGTTGACGGCTCGATTAGCTACAAGCCCGTTGACGGAAGACTTTGAGGTCAAAGCAGTTAAATGTATGGGCGCGTGCAGTCGTCCCTGTGTCGTTGCTTTTGCGGCGGCTGGTAAATCTACTTATCTATTTGGAGATCTAGATGGTACTTCTTTAGCTGAGGTATCTCAGTCAATTTTGGAGTGTGCTAGTCTCTATCGTCGCCAACCAGACGGCGCAATGAAGTGGTCGGAACGTCCCGAACGACTCAGAAAAGGCGTAATTGGGATCGTTCCTAGTATCGAACTCCCAGTGAGTATTTAATCAAAATCGATCGTCGTGGTGCTGTCTAGGTATAGATAATGCTTGTCACTGGCAGTCACCCCAAGTTAGTTACTAGAGGTTTAGTGGGACTTTTAGTAAAAATTTTTAGCAACTATTTTTAGAGCGAGCGATTTGTGGCTTTGATGATATATTATGGGAATGATTATCATTCTCTTAAATCCATTCGATCGAGATCGACTCGCAAAACTCGCAAAATTAGCAGTAATCCTCTCAGATAAACAGATCCATGTCCGTTAAAAATATCAAGTATCTCAGATCGATCAAAATCCTCATCATTGCTGTAGCACTAGGATTGGGTTTGGATGCCAAGCAATCTAGCCTAGCTCAACAAGCCCCCACGCCACAACCAGAAACAGCCCCAGCCAAAGCTGAAGAGTTAGAAATCAACGTCTACGGCGATAGGTTATTGAGTAAACCCATCTATTCCCCATTCCGCAAAGAAGGGACGCTCAAAGACTCTACCCGCCCAGCTTACGTCATTAATAAGGACGAAATTAAAGCGCAAGGAGCCAGAACAGTTAAAGAAGCACTTCAATCATTACCAGGTATTTTGGGGGGTGGCACAGTCGGAACCGAAGTAAATGCCCTCAGCGGTCAATTTATTCGGGGCAGCAATAGGGAACAGGTGTTAATCTTATTAGATGGTCGCCCGATTAATAACTTGGGATCTGGAGCTTTCGATATCAGTGAATTTTCGACGAGTATAGTCGAGCGCATTGAAGTTCTACCTGGCGGTGGTTCTACCCTCTATGGTTCGGATGCGATCGGCGGTATTATTAATATCGTTACCAGTCGTCCGACGAGCGATAAACTTTCCTTTGGTGCCCAAACTGAAGTAGGCAATCTCGGTTACACCAAATTTGGCTTTAATGTTAGTAAAAAAGATGGAAATATCGGCTGGCTGATTGGTTACGATCTCATTCAAGCGAATAATAATTACGCCTATTCAATTCCATCTGCCAACTTTTCAGGGACGCGCACGAATAGCGATGCTATCTATAATAACCTGAGAGTACGGGCGGATGTCGATCTTAGCGATCGCACGAAAGTAAATTTTACGGGGATATTATTATCCAAAAATCAAGGCGTACCTGGGGGCGTACCGACACCTAATCCTCAAAACGGGCAAGGATTTTTTAATGGGCTGACAGATTCTAATCGAAAATATAACGACCAATTTTTATTTGATGTAGGGATAGACCAAAAACTTGGTAATGGTAACGATTCTACCTTAACGGGACGAGTTTATTATGATAGTTTGAGTACGCGCTTTGATAATCGGACTGCTTTCGCTGATACCCTTTCCGTTGTCGGTGGACAAGTGGTAAAATCTAGAACGCCTCAAACCCTGCGCCAATTTGATAATAAACAAAAATCATTAGGTGTCCAAACTCAGCATAATTGGCAGATTACACCCACTCAAAACATTACTTATGGCTTCGATTATCGCAATACTAATAATCGTAATACCACTAATAATATTGCTAGCGGCACTCAGATACTCGGCTATGATGGAACTATTTCACAGGGGGCATTATTCGCTCAGTATAATGTCGATCTCAATCCTCAAATACGCGCAACAGCAGGACTCAGACAAGATTTTAGTAGCTTGACAAATGGTAGTGTGACTTCTCCGACACTGGGCGTTAAATGGGATGTCAATTCGGCGACAACTCTGCGGGCTAACTATGTTAGGAACTTTCGGACTCCGACGCTATCAAATCTCTTTTCAGCAAACCCTACCTTTATTGGCAACCCTAATTTGTTACCGGAAACTGGTAATAGTTTTGATGTTGGCGTAGATCAAAAATTGGGTAATTTTGGACTATTGCGATTGACTGCTTTCCAGAATAATATTAGTAATGTTATTGCCTTCCAAAACATCAGTCCTCCTGTTAATGGCGTGTCAGGAACTTTTACTAATATCGGCGAAGTACAGACGCAAGGGATCGAAGCTTCTTTAAATGCCAAAATTGCTCCAAATGTCTATGGATTTGTGAATTATACTATTAATAGTCCGCAGATTAAACAAGATGCAAATCCAGCGGTAGTAGATAAAGAACTACGCTTTGTAGGTGCAGATAAATTGAGTATGGGGATATCTTATGAAAATCCTTTTGGTTGGTATAGTTCGCTAGCTTTAAATTCCCTCAGCGGTTATCCAACCAATAATACAAACACGGAGTTTTTACCTGGATTTACGAGTTTTGATTTTAACTTTGTCGCGCCACTCAATCCCGATCGCAGTGTAACTCTCAATGCTAGCGTCCAGAATATTTTTGACCAGAGGTACGAACTGTTTGCTGGCTTCCCCGATGCCGGAAGGACATTTCGGACTGGGATCGATTGGAAATTTTAGGAGGATAATTTAATGACAGTTGCAACTTTTGAACGTCGAGTTACACCATTACAGAAAGTCGAGCGGGAGGATACCTATAATGGTAATTCGATCGAGTATGAAGATTTTCCCACAGATCTAGATGTTCTCGGCCCACTTTTGCATTCATTATTTCAAGAACATTGGCAAGAAGTGGGTTTGGGGCACATGGTAGATGGGAGTGTATTGGAGTTAGAATTTACCGCTCCACCGAAAATTTGTCGGATTTATGATGGCTATCTGACAGTGGTTACTGAAGGATGGCATATGCACTTGTGTGTTGCGGAAAATCAGGGCGGCGCAACTGGGCGTACTCCCGAATCTTTACGCCAAGTGCGGCGGGTAAGTCGAGCAGCTTTGTCTCGACGATTGAATGCTGACGGTGAGGCACGGAGTTGGGGAATTCAGTTTTGGAATGGTGGGGGTGAAAAAATGATGACAATATTTTTACCCAATGCTTTTCTTGGGGAAAATGAGGATTTATTACCAGAGCATAAACCCAATTTAGCTAAGTTAGGACTGTACGACAAGTTGCGCCAGATTTATGTATTGGGAACGATGGATATTCCTTATGAATCTAATCCTTTGAATCGTCCGTATATATCCGTCTGTCGATCGACTCGTTGCAATGCCGGACGTGACTGGAAATCGGTGTATGAGGCTCTAGAACATCAGTTAGCAGTGTCGGGATTAGAAAACATTGAATTGATTGCTTCTGGCTGTCTGGAGGTCTGTAAGATGGGGCCAATTGTCTTTTATTCGGGTGACGATCGCGCTCCCGAACATACTTGGTATGCACGGGTAACTCCAGATGTGGCGAAGGAAATTGTTACTCAACATCTAGTTGAAAATCAGAAGGTAACTAAACATTTATATCCGCAGTCATAATCGACAAGGTAGGGGCAATTCATGAATTGCCCCTACCTCGTAAATGGTAACTGAGATCCTCGCATCATGAAGATAGGAGTATGAAGATGAGGAAAAAAATGAAGCGTTGCCGCTCTAGTAAAATTAAATTCTGGCGATCTATATTACTCATAAGTTGGAGCGGATGGGTATTATTATCAGCTTGCGATTCTCATTCTGAGAGACTACGCCAACGACAGCAAAAACAACCAAATCCTATAACCTCGAATTCTAAATGCTCGACTGTTTATAACCCTCAAGTTGATTACTTCCCTGATAAAGTTAAAGTAACTCAATCCAAAGGATTTACGGTTGAATATCATCGTAACTATAAAGTTGTATCGGTTAAAAATCCGTGGCGCAATGCCGATACTACTTTTCAATATGTATTAGTGCAATGCAATACACCGATTCCGCCAGGATTCGATAAATCCCAAATCGTCCAAGTACCAGTTAATTCAGTAGTAGTCATGTCTACAACTCATTTACCATTATTAGATAAAGTGGGTTTAGTCGATCGATTAATTGGTGTCAGCGACTTCAATCAAGTTAATACACCCAGTGTAGTAGCAAAAATCAAAGCCGGAAAATTGCAGGAAGTAGGGAGAAGCAATAATACCAATGTCGAAAAAGTCCTAGAAATTAAACCTGAGCTAGTTACTACTTATGGGGTGGGCAATCCTAAATCAGATAGTCATCCCAAATTAATAGAAGCAGGTTTACCCGTCGCGATTATTGCTGAATATATGGAGTCTTCCCCATTAGGTAGGGCGGAGTGGTTGAAATTTATGGCATTATTTTTCAATCGGGAGACTGAAGCAGAGCGAGTATTTAGTCAGATGGAAAGTAGATATAACTCGATCGCGAAAATTGCCAGTCAAGCCAAAAACAAGCCCACTGTTTTCTCTGGTTTCGATAGTCGCGGTACTTGGTATATTCCTGGCGGCGATAGTTATTCAGCAAAATTTATTGCCGATGCAGGGGGCGATTATATCTGGAAAGACGATCGATCGACTGGTAGTCTAAATTTGAGCTTCGAGCAGGTATTCGATCGAGCGCAGTCAGCAGCAGTTTGGATTAATAGTAGTCAAGCTTGGCGCAGTGTTGATGATGTAACTAATAGCGATCGAAGGTATGGCAAATTTAGAGCAGTGAAAAATTCAAAGCTATTCAATCCAACAGCCAGAATGAACGCAACAGGTGGTAATGATTTCTGGGAAGGTGGAACTGCAAATCCCGATATTGTATTGGCAGATTTAGTTAAGGCTTTACATCCAGAATTATTACCACAACATCAATTTGTTTATTACCGACCTCTGATTAAATAAACAAAATAATAACCTGTAGGGGCGGGTTTATACCATCAATATCGATTTTGCCAAAAATGTAATTTAAACCCGCCCTCACCTACTAGAAACGATCGCATGATTTTAATCATAACCAGAAGTATTATCATCCAAATCTAAATTATGCGTGAAAAAACAACTCCTCAACCGATCGAAGATCGCGAATGGATGCCAATTCATCCAGCACCGCCGACGACAAATAGACAGCCGCCGACAAGATTGCCAACTAATAAGATCGATCGTCGTCAGATTGTTTTAGGGCTATTATTTATCCTCCCTATCCCAATCTTTTTGACTAGTTTAGCAATGGGTTCGGTATCTATTCCCCTTGGCGATATTGTTACCATTTTGCTCGGTGGCATCCCCCAAAAAGAGTCTTGGAGCGATATTGTCATTCAATTTCGACTACCCAAAGCGATTACCGCCATCTTAGCTGGAGCCGCTTTATCTACTAGCGGATTGCAACTGCAAACCCTATTTAATAACCCTCTGGCGGGGCCATCTGTACTAGGAATTAGTGCGGGGGCTAGTTTGGGTGTCGCTTTAGTGATCCTGGGTACGCAGCTATTTGGAGTCAGTTTAGCTAGTTTAGGTGCGATCGGCAGCTATGCTACGATTACTGCTGCTTGTGTGGGTGCGGGAATTGTGACAGGGCTAGTAATTATCGTCGCGCGGCGAGTGCAAAGTTCGACTAGCTTACTGGTGCTGGGGCTGTTATTCGGCTATGGTACTGGGGCGATGGTGGAACTGTTGCTCTATTTTAGTACCGCCGAGCCTGTCAAATCTTATCTCAATTGGACGACGGGTAGTTTTGGTGGGGTGACTTGGGAGCAGTTACCGATGATGAGTATCGGCATTTTGAGTGGTTTAATCCTGGCAATTCTCGTCGCGCCGTCGCTGAATCCGTTGCTATTGGGAGAAACCCAAGCGCAAAGTCTGGGAATTTCGATCGAGCGGTTGCGCCTACTAGTGTTGGTTAGTTCTTCACTTTTAGCTGGAATCGTAACAGCTTTTTGTGGGCCGATCGCCTTTATTGGCATTTCCGTCCCCCATTTGTGTCGGGGATTATTGAGAACGTCCGATTTGCGCTGGTTATTTCCGGCGGCGAGTCTCGTGGGAGGCAGTTTTGCACTGGTAGCAGATATTATCGCTCAAATGCCTGGAGGACGATCTGTGTTACCAATTAACTCAGTTACGGCACTAATTGGCACACCGATTATTGCTTGGATTATTCTTCATCAACAGCGGAATTTATCCTCATGAGTCAAGCCTTATTAATTGCCGAAAATCTGACTGGTGGATATCAAACAACATCGATTATCCATCAATTAAACTTACAACTCGATCGAGGTGAATGGTTGAGCCTATTGGGTGGTAATGGTTCTGGTAAATCTACCCTGCTCAAACTCCTCAGTCATTTGCTCAAACCACAGCAGGGCATAGTCTGGCTCGATGGTAAGGCAATTCATACCGAACCCCCACATCTTGTCGCCCAGAAAATGGCTCTACTGCCCCAACAACAGACAATACCGAGCGGCTTAACCGTACAGCAATTAGTCAGCTTGGGGCGCACTCCCCATCAACCTTGGTACCAGTGGGAATTAACAGCAGTAGATCGATCTCAAGTCGATCGAGCCATGATACTAACACAAGTAATTCAATTTGCGGATCGATCGGTTGAATCTCTCTCTGGTGGCGAACGTCAACGCGCATTTCTAGCTCTGGCTCTGGCTCAAAATCCCCGCGTATTATTACTCGACGAGCCAACTACCTATCTAGATCTCCGCTATCAACTCGAACTACTCACTCTACTCAAAGATCTTCAACAGCAACAGGAATTAACAGTCATTACCGTACTCCACGAATTGAACCTTGCCATCCGATATAGCGATCGGTTGGCAATGCTCAAAGATGGCTCTCTAGTCGCCGTTGGCATCCCTGAAATCGTTATTACGCCGGAAATAGTCGCCGAAGTCTTTGGCGTACAGGTGGCGATTATTGATACTCCTGTGGGCTTGCAGATCTGCCCACTAGCCAGCATTTAATAAATACTAATGTTAGATATTTTCACGTCTAAATTTTATGGTTCTACAGGATTAAAAATAATGAGTGTAGATTTCGGAGCAACACAGAGATCGGTCGCTAATCGGGCATTAACTAAAATATTGCTGATGGGTTTGGGTGGTTCGACACTATTACACACAGTCACTATCGCTGGTATTAGTTATTGGGCGCACGATCGCGCCGACGAGCAGATGGAAATTGTGGAAATCGATCGTGTGGAAGTAGATCCACCATCTCCAACACCGTCAACAAAACCGATCCCCATACCTGAACCAAAAGTAGTTAAATCACCTGTTACTGCATCAATTCCTACGCCGATTCCTGTTAAAATTCCCACTCCTAAAGCGATTTTAACTCCCGTACCAGTAATTAAGATCGCTAAATCGGCGGCGATTAAACGCTCGACTTCACCAACTACTAACACCGTATCTCCCGCAGTGAATCGAGCTGCTCCGCCATTCAAAATAGCCACTATTACCCCGCAAAAGTCGAATCCTACACCATCATTCCCCAATAAACTATTTAGCGATCCGCTCCCGAAAAGTATCCCATTTAAGCCAGCGATCGAAGCTCGAACTCAAACCCCAAAAACATCACCACAACCAACTAAAAAAGTGACTCAGGAGATCGAGAATAACCCACATCCAAGTGCCCCAATTAAAAAGCCTCAATCAACAGCAATTAACCAAACAGTCTTGGCTCCGAACAATCCGCCTGCTAAATTAGCCCCAAAGTCCACTCCCACAAATAATCTTCCCACCGATGAGAAATTAATCCCTAGTTCGGCAGGTAATACCAGTAAATTAGCCCAAACTCCGGATCGAACCATCCCTAGTGAGAATCAAACTAAATCACCATCAGAATTAGCTAGTGATTTAGGATCGTTGACAAAGCCTCTTGGCAAGAAAGTCGTTCCTAACAGCCCTCCTCGTAACGATAATCTCACCGAAGCACCTAAAAACAACACTCAAATTGTTAACAATAATCGTCAGATTTCTGTGCCAACGAACAATAATAGCCCAGTTAATTTAGGGGGAAATCCACCTAAACGTAGTGAAATAGCTACCAATGCTAGTAACAAGGATAGTGGGAATCGTCCTAATTCCAATCGAGATCTTATGGGTGGAACACCAGGAAATAATACCCAGAATGCGCGAAATAATGGCGGAGATAATAGTGTAAAACTGGGAGATCAAACTAACTTAGGTGGGGGTAATCGGCAGGGTTCGATCGGTAGCAGCTCAAACGGCAATGACAATGGTAGTAGTGGCGGTAGTAATAAATCTGGTACTGGCACACCTGGAAACATGGCGACAGGAAGTAGCAATCGAGTCAGTATTCAATGTTTGCGTAATTGCGAGATTAGATATCCTGACGAGTTAGAAAGCTCAGATATCGGTAAAGATAAAATATTAGTTAGAGTAACTATCGATCCTAATGGCATGATAACTAATGCCGAGATCGATCGCTCTAGTGGCAATCAAAACCTCGATCGAGTCACATTAGAAGGAGTTAAACAAATGCAGCTAAGTGCTACTGGTAAAACTAAAACCTACAGAATCAAAGTCAGTACTCTTCTGAGGTAGCTACATAAAAACTTAGCATCGAAAATAACAATAAAAGATCGATTACAAAGAAAGATATTATGATGAATTTTATTAAAATATTTAATGATGGTGGTATGGTCATGTACCCACTACTATTTGCTTCGATTCTGGTCGTAACACTGGCAATCGAACGCCTGTATTTCTGGTCGAAAATAGGTAGCAAACAAAAACAACTAATCCGCACTGTATTAGATCTCTATCAAAACCAATCCCCCCTTGTAATTGACAGACTCCAACGCGAACGGGATCTACCGATAGCTAGAATTTTCATGGCAGCTATTAGCCTCAAAAATCCCACTCCCGAAGCATTTAGGTTAGCAATGGAGAATGAAGCTCATGCAGAAATTCCAATCTTCCGTCGATTCATTAATGTTTTTGATGCAACGATCGGACTAGCTCCATTATTGGGACTTTTAGGTACGGTTACGGGTTTAATTACTTCTTTTGGCTCCCTCAAAATTGGACAAGTTGGTGAAGGTGGTTCCACTAATGTCGTCGGTGGAATTTCAGAAGCTTTAGTTAGCACTGCATCTGGGGTTATTGTTGCTATTCTTGCATCTATTTGTGCCTATCTATTTCGGGGATTATATCAACGGCAACTCTCGCAAATTCACGAATCTACTGGTCAATTAGAATTAATTCATCGCTGTCGATGGGATGAGGAAAGGGCAAGTAATAAATATGAAGCGATCGTTAATAGATAATAATTTAATAAAATATTAGATGCTTAATTTGCTGTCTTCGTCAATCTCTAAATCGTAACTTATGCGCTTATCCACAGAGTCTGAAGATCGTCCGCCAGAGATTAACGTCGTTGCTTTGATTGATGTTATCTTTGCAATTTTGACATTTTTTATTGTTACATCACTAAGCCTGAGCAAAACAGAGGGCTTAGCTGTCGATTTACCTAAAGCGAGTTCTGGTAAAATTCAAGACCAAACTAAGGTTGTGATTAACATCAATGCTCAGGGTGCGATCGCTCTAAATCGCAAATCGATCGATCCCACCAATCTAGTTTCTGAAATTAAATCTTTGATAGTCAAAGACCAACCCACAATGGTAGTAATTAATGCAGATGAAAAAGTAGGGCATGGTCGAGTAGTTGCCATGATGGATTTAGTTCAACAGATTCCAGGGATTAAGTTAGGGATTGCTACTAAACGCAAATAGTCTAAATAGACGAGGTTCTGTAAACGGGATAAGCCGTTTACCAGAACTTCAGTACTAATGGTTTCTTTAAAAGAATATATTGTCAGCATGAGTCAAGCCTTATTAATTGCCGAAAATCTGACTGGTGGATTCTAGATTTTCTGGTTCTACAGGATGAGAAATAATGAGTTCAGATGACAGAATGAACATGCACTTTCCTGAGTAATTGCTATAATCATGTCAGCGATATCGACACCAATTCATAATTTCCCCTATGTCTATTTCCCGTCGTCATTTCCTGACCCTGGCTGGTGCAGGTACTAGCAGTAGCTTTATCCTAGCTGGATTAGAAAGTCTGTATCGCCAATCTGCCGCAATATCGGTAGTCAAATCGCCGCAAGTTAGGGGTTACGGTTCCTTAGTCAAAGATCCCAGGGGAATTTTAGATCTACCTGCGGGATTTAGTTACAAAATCGTTTCTCAGAGCGGCAAGCAAATGAGCGATGGCACGAGCGCACCAAGTAACTTTGACGGGATGGCTGCTTTTGCAGGCAAGAATGGTTCAACAATTTTAGTCCGCAATCACGAACTTCGTCTGAATGATAAGTCACGGGTAATCGCCGCTCTCGATCTCATGTACGATCCTAATTGTAAGGGCGGCACTACAACTCTAACGATCGATCGGAATCGGCAGTTAACTAAAGAATATGTATCATTGGCAGGGACTAGCGTCAACTGTTCTGGTGGTACAACGCCTTGGGGTACATGGATTAGCTGCGAAGAAAATACTGCTATGCCAGGGATGCCAGACACGAGTAAAGGGATCGTGACCAAACCTCACGGATATAATTTTGAAGTACCGATAAATAGC
>NZ_JBGSQZ010000158.1:0-3317 GCF_041737865.1 Chamaesiphon sp. | reverse complement strand
AGATATCGCCCAAGCCAAAAGCGTCGTCAATCAGCGGCAAGAAGCATTGAACCTCCTCAAAGCCGGATCTCGTCCCGAAGATATCGCCCAAGCCCGCGCCCAGGTAGTAGCAGCCCAAGGTGCAGTCGCGATCGCGCAACGGAATATCGACGATACGGTCATTCGCGCTCCCTTTGCGGGGATTATTGCCCGTAAATATGCCGATCCTGGTGCGTTTGTGACTCCTACCACGGCGGGTAGTGCGGTGACTTCAGCAACCTCATCTTCAATTCTGGCTTTAGCATCTACAAATGAAATTGTGGCGCAGGTAGCCGAAGCCAGTATTTCCCAAATCCGCGTTGGGCAAGTGGCAATTATTAAGGTGGATGCTTATTCTGGCAAAACCTTTGAGGGCAAAGTGACACAAGTTGCTACTCAGTCATTGGTGCAACAAAATGTGACCAGTTTTGAGGTGAAAGTAGCGGTTACTGACTCCCAACGATTGCTCCATCAAGGGATGAATGTGACGATCGATTTCCAAGCTGGAGAGCTAAATCAGGTGCTGATTGTGCCGACGGCGGCGATCGTCCAACAGGCTAAGGCTCAGGGCGTATTTGTGTCGAAACCAGGCGGCGATCCTTTGTTTGTGCCGATCGTGGTGGGGACGACTGTTAATGATAAGACTGAGGTTAAATCTGGTTTAACTGGGAACGAACGGGTTTTACTTAGTTTTCCTGCCGGAACCCGCAAAGTCGGTGGGGGTAGCATCCTTACTGGCGGCGGTGGACGTTAGATAGCCGGAAATATTACCATTTATACATCCTTGAATTCATGCGTAAATCTACCCACCCCACCCTTCGGGCACCCCTCCAAGAAGGGGATTTTCCTAACAAATCCAAATCCCTCCTGCGTCCATCTCGTCGGACTAAACGCAAAATTTCGCTGCTAGAAATATTCTTGATGGCAGTGGAAACCCTGTGGAGCAACAAAGTCCGTAGCGGATTGACGATGCTGGGGATAATTATTGGGATTTCCTCGGTGATTGCGATTACTTCGATCGGTCAAGGAGTCCAAAAGTCAACAGAGCTACAAATTGAGGCATTGGGCACCAACGTGATGCTGGTGTCGGCGGCGGCAGCGAGAACGGGTGGAATCAGTCAGGGAGCTGGTTCTTCGAGTACATTAACCTGGGAAGATGCTCAAGCGATCGCCAAACAAGTCCCCGCAGCCAGCGCAGTTTCGGCATTTTTACAACGCGGTAATATTCAGGTGGTGCGGGGTGATGTCAACATTGCTACAACGGCGATCGGTACGGATTTGAACTACCCAGCCGTGAAAAATATTCAGCCGGAAACGGGAGTATTTTTCCGTCAGGCGGATTTGGATACTGCTAAACCCGTTGTCGTTCTTGGTTCCAAGGTGAGAAATGATTTATTTACCGCGTCGGAAAATCCGATCGGTGCCGATATTCGGATTCGGGGCAATCGCTATACTGTAGTGGGCGTGATGGAGTCGAAAGGGTCGGTTGGGCCGCAAGATCTGGATGACGTGGTTTATCTACCACTGACTAATATGTCCGCTCAAATTGTTGGCAATAATGCCCTCACAGGCGTAGCAATTAATGGTTTCTGGTTAGAATCTAGCGATGCTGACGAGTTAGAAGCGGCACAATTTCAGGTCACAAATGTACTCCGGCTCCGCCATCATATTGTCCCACCAAAACTGGATGATTTTCGAGTTACTAACCAAGTAGATATTATTAAGACTTTCACGAATATTGTCGGGTCATTTTCCCTGATGGTTACGGCGATCGCCGGAATTTCCCTCATCGTTGGTGGCATTGGCATCGCGAATATTATGCTAGTTTCTGTAATGGAACGGACGCGAGAAATCGGCTTGCGAAAAGCCGTAGGTGCGACTAGCGGCGCGATTCTTAGTCAATTTTTGATGGAATCGATCGTCATTTCGAGTATTGGTGGGGCGATCGGCATCGGATTTGGGATCGCCGTTGCGTTTATTGCCGCTACGGTATTCAAATTCCCCTTCATTGTGTCTCTATGGTCGGTGGCGATCGGTTTTATCATTTCGCTGATTGTTGGGGTGTTGGCGGGCGGTATACCTGCCCGTAATGCGGCTAAATTAGACCCGATCTTGGCATTACATGGGGATTAATTGACTATGGCAAGTATGATTTCACTCAAAGATATTACTAAAACTTACCATTTAGGCACGATCGATGTTCCAGTCCTCAAACGCATTAATTTGTCGATCGAAGAGGGCGAATATGTCGCAATCATGGGAGCTTCTGGTTCGGGAAAATCGACCCTAATGAATATTATCGGTTGTCTCGACAGGCCAAGTAGCGGACAATATTTTTTAGCAGGGCAAGATCTGACTAAGCTCGATGATGATGAACTTGCCGATATTCGCAATCAATATATTGGATTTGTATTTCAACAGTTCAACCTCTTACCAAAGCTCACATCCCTCTCGAATGTGATGTTACCGATGATTTATGCCGATGTCGATAAGTCTCAACGAATCGAACAAGCGACAGCCGCATTAGTCCAAGTCGGTTTGAGCGACAGGCTTCAGAATAGCCCTAATCAGCTTTCTGGCGGACAACAACAACGGGTGGCGATCGCCCGTGCTTTAGTCAATCATCCCGCTCTAGTCCTCGCCGATGAGCCGACTGGCGCACTAGATTCCACAACTTCTAAGGAGATTATGAATCTGCTGACAGAGTTAAATCAAAAAGGTACGACGATCGTAGTTGTCACTCACGATGCCAGTGTTGCAGCTAGAACAAAACGGACAATTCGGATGGTGGATGGAGTAATTGTTGAATCGAAATAACCTCGATCTCAAGTAGGTTTGTAGTTTAGAAATCCGGTTGAGTTGCATAATATTTTGTGTCGATCCGACTTATGTGAATGTTACCCACTGTTATATTACCTGGCTACCTCGAAAGTGCCGATGCCTATCTGCCACTTCAACAGGCTTTAACCGAAATAGGTACGCCGACAACGACGGTACCACTACGAGTACGAAATTGGCTACCAACACTCGGCGGTCGATCTATGGTATCGATTTTGCGACAACTTAGTCGAACTGTTAATGCAGCTTTAGTAGATAATAATAGCCAGCAAATTAATCTAGTCGGACACTCAGCCGGAGGGTGGATTAGTCGAATTTATCTGGGAGAAATACCCTATACAATTTATGGTGATGTTACTGCTAGCGCGGTAGGTTTGTGGAATGCTAGAGCTAAAATTGCCACTTTGATTACTTTAGGTACACCGCAGATTAGTTGTGCAAAGTTGACCAAGAAAAACCTC
>NZ_JBGSQZ010000127.1:0-3383 GCF_041737865.1 Chamaesiphon sp. | reverse complement strand
CAAACTCAAAACATATCGCAGGATTGGTCGGCCCCACTCTAATTGCAATGACCATATCCGAATCCGAATTTCTCCAGCCTCATCTCTATGATACCCAAATTGCACCTGTCGTTTACCTTTCAGGCACCTTGCTCTTTGTTACTGGTCTGGCGATCGTCCGCGTTCACAATCGTTGGATGAGCGACTGGACAGTACTGATAACGCTGATAGGTTGGTTTGCCATTTTCGGTGGACTGTTTCGGATGTTTGCTACAAAGCTCTACCAGCATGGTGCTCAAAACACCACTGCCCTGTTAGTGCTGGAACTCATTCTGCTGGCGGTCGGGATCTTTCTGACCTTCAAAGCCTATGTAGGAACAAAATCGTGAAATATAAAAGTGTTATCGCCACCTAAATCAATAATCATAGGTCAGTATTATGTGGATAAAATCGATCGTAATCATTACTGTTTCAATCATTGTTTTGTTTGGACTCGTAAGTCTTTATGGCAGCTATCAGTGGCGATTAAGCACTGATAAATTACGCGCCAAATTAACAGGTGGGCGGCAAGCTACTACTCCCAAAAACTATGATTCAAAAGAGCTTGAAGGCTTACCAGACCCAGTGCAGCGATATTTTCAGGCTGTGCTGAAGGATGGACAACCAATCGTGGCGGCGGTCGATCTCTCTCAGCAGGGACTATTTAATATGAGTGAGACGAAAGCGAAGTGGAGTCCATTTACGGCTACTCAGTTTGTGACAACTCAACGTCCAGGGTTTGATTGGGATGCGCGGATTCAGATGGCTCCAGGCGTGAATGCCTTTGTCCATGATGCTTATATGTTAGGAGAAGGCAGCTTACACGCATCATTACTCGGTCTTTTCACCGTTGCCGATGTGCGCGATACCCCTCAAGCCGCCCAAGGCGAATTACTGCGATTTTTTGCCGAGATGCCTTGGTATCCAACGGCATTGTTACCCAGTCAGGGTGTGTGCTGGGAAGCCATTGACAACACCTCCGCTCGCGCTACTGTGACCGATGCTCAAACAACCGTCTCCCTTGTGTTTCGGTTTAATGCTGACGGGACGATCGAAACCATGCGGGCTGAAGCGCGTTATCGTGACAAGCTAACTGCCATGCCTTGGAGCGGCAGGTTTTGGAACTATTCAACTTGTAATGGGATGCTGATTCCTTTAGAAGGCGAGGTGGGATGGGAGTATCCAGACGGCATTCGACTCTATTACAAAGGAAAAGTTACAGAGATTAATTATGAGTTTGCAACATAAATAATGATGCAATCTATCAATAGACCTTGTGAGGAGTAGTTATAAAGTAATTACTCTCACGAGCTTCTCAACTTATCAATCCAGACTTTAAATAGTTACACAAAGTAAATTTCGAGGAGTCAATTAATGCCGAGAAGACAGCCGCATCCGATCGTAAATCGCCGTCAAGTTCTGCAACGTCTGGCGATCGCGGGCATCACATTATCAGGTGGATATATTTTGTACGAGTATCAACCGTGGCTCAATTACGACCGACAAGCCCAAAATACTTGGAAATCTCTGAAACAGGAGTCAGTTATGTCAGCACAACTGCGCGAAATCATCCATGCTGCGACGCTAGCTGCGAGTGGTCACAACACCCAGCCGTGGCTGTTTGCAATTAAAGAAAATACCATTGAAATTCATCCAGATTACACCCGTCGGTTGCCAATTGTCGATCCTCGCGATCGAGAACTGTGGATAAGTTTGGGCTGTGCGCTGGAAAACTTGCTAGTAGCCGCTCGTGCATCTGGATATGCCCCAGAAGTTACCTATCCAGATCCGGCAGATTTTATTCATGTTCGGTTAACACCCGATACCGCCCAAACCAGCCCATTACTAGCCGCAATCCCCTTGCGCCAGAATACCCGCTCCGCCTATGACGGTCAAACCATCAAGAGTGATGCTTTGAAGCAAGTGCAGTCTGTCCCATTGGAACCGGGCGTAGTAGTTCGCTTTATCCTGAATCCCCAGGAATTAAATACGGTGGTGGAATATGTCGATCTAGGCAATCTGAGCCAGTTTGCCGATCGAGCATTTGTCAATGAATTGACTACTTGGATTCGGTTCGATCGGAAAGAAGCTTTAGCCACTCTCGATGGCTTATATTCACCCTGTTCGGGCAATCCGCAAGTACCCCGCTGGTTGGGGAAAATGGTGGTAGGTGGCACCAAGCCGCAACAGCAAGCCGATGCAGATGCCAAAAAACTTCGCAGTTCCGCTGGTGTCGTTGTAATTGCTGCCGAGTCGGACAATAAGACTGTTTGGGTGAGAACTGGACAGGTTTACGAGCGGTTGGTATTGCAAATGACGGCGGTGGAAATCAAGTCAGCATTTCTAAATCAACCGATCGAAGTAGCCGCTCTGCGCGGGCAATTTCAAAATGCGATCGGCTTGGGTAATGCTCTCCCACAATTATTAATTCGCTTTGGCTATGGGAAATCGATGCCACAGTCTTTGCGTCCATCGGTAGAACAAGTGCTCATCTAATATCGATCGGAAACCCAATTGTCACGAACAATAGTTTAAATGCAAATTATAAACTCGATCGTTCAAATTCTTGCTATTGTTTTATGCTGTTTGACTGCACTAATGAGTATTCTGCTCTTCCTGCGGCTACATTGGCCTGCACCAATATTATGGATATTAAAGCTGTTTGCTTCTGCGTTATCTCCCTTGTTTGCCTCAGTGGGCGTGTTGAGTATCATTGTGGGACTAACAACAGGATCGGTCTTCATCTGCTCGATCGGCTTGTATGTCGCTTTATTTTTCTGTTCACATATATACAGGATTACCCGTCCACCTGATATTTTAAACGGTTTTGAACAGGCTTTCGGTTTGAATTGGGAAGAACGCATAAGTCCCCAACAAAAAAATCACTTTCTCCCAAGACGAACGATCGTAAAATTACCCGCCGTTCCAATTCTACGCATGGAACAGGACATTTCATTTGCAACCATTCCCGACACCAACAGACAACTTTTGTGTGATGTATGGCAACCAAATGCAACTGTCACTCGATCGGGTTTGGCTTTTATCTATCTGCATGGGAGTGCGTGGTCTCTGCTTGATAAAGATGTCGGTACTCGTCCGTTTTTTATTCACTTGGCTACCCAAGGTCATGTGATTATGGACGTGGCTTACCGCCTTGATCCTGAAACGGACATGATGGGAATGGTAAACGATGTAAAGCGGGCGATCGTATGGATGAAAGAAAATGCACGCACTTACGGCGTAAACCCCAACACAATTGTTGTGGGTGGCGGTTCTGCGGGAGGTCATCTTGCCCTGATGACAGGCTATACAGCCAACAACCCGCAGTTTACACCAAAGGAACTGGTAGGAGAGGACATCAGCGT
>NZ_JBGSQZ010000119.1:0-35780 GCF_041737865.1 Chamaesiphon sp. | reverse complement strand
AATCTATCCGCAAACCATTCAAGAAATTGATTATTGACCCCTTCCCCGACCGAGTGAATAGGGAAGGGTCATTCTTTTTTGAGCCATCCTCTCAACCCTGCTTGACAACTGCACTCGCACCTTAACTTGTCACCAATCGGGGGACCCGCCCAGTGTTCTTGGGGTTTCCCCGCTTGGGTTCGTTCCATGGTCAACTGGTTATTTCTCCCGCCCAGTGGGGAACAAAGGCGGGACGATACGGTGGTACAGGCCAAGTGAAGCACCTTTTCAAGACAGCGGCGTTTTTATGTCTAGGGTTCCCCCGTCTTGGCGTTTTTTATGCGGGGGGAACCCCCGCATAAAACGCCGCCGAATAAAAAAACGACAAGACAGGCGGACTTTGCATCATGTGCTGCGGTTTCAACCGCTGGCTAACCGAACCGTATTGGGGGCGGGCGCACTCCAGTCTCAACTCGTTTATCACGCATATTGACAGATATGGGGAAAATTTTATTATTAGGTTTGTTGCCCATCGCCCTGATAATCGAGCCAATTTTACGATCGAGGTCGAAATAAGCGATCGTAGTCAGGATGATACAATTGCGATCGCGTAAGTGAAAACTGGGGAGGATCGTTACCATCAATCTGGGCTAATGCCGGACTAATAATATACATCGTCGTGCGGGTGAGATTTTGGCGGGTGGTGACTGCTGCCATCTCTGTCAGCGGGACTACCCAGATTTGCTCGTCTTCCCAACCGATCCGAAAGCAAATGGCTACAAGTGTAGCTGGTGGATAATGTTGGAGTAATTTAGTTTGGGCTGTCTCGACATGGCGAGCGGCTAAATAGAGACATAGACTTGCTTGGTGGGCGGCTAAACTAGCTAAATCTTCGGCGGCGGGGACGGCTGAAGCTCTACCTGTGGGACGGGTGAGGATAATTGTCTGGACGATTTCGGGAACGGTGAGTTCGACTTGGAGTTTGGCAGCAGCTGCTTGGAAAGCACTAATCCCTGGCACTAGTTCGACAGTAATACCTACAGCTCTGAGGGCGTGGATTTGTTCGGTGATGGCACTATAGAGGGTGAGATCGCCTGAGTGTAGCCGCGCGACGATCGCACCCGATCGCACTCGATCGAGTATTATCGATACAATCTGTTCGAGCGTTTGATGACTGGTTTTGATAATTTCTGCATCTGGGCGGGTATCTTGTAAGATGCGATCGGGTATGAGTGAATCGGCATACAAGATCGCATCAGCAGTCGCGATGATTCTTTGTCCTTTGACGGTTAATAGGTCGGGATCTCCAGGGCCGACACCAATAATATATACTTGCGTTGGTGTTTGATGGTTCGAGTGTTGGCGGATGATATTTTCAGGCATTCATTTAGTGTGAGTTGCTACGCTGACGGGTTAAAAATAATGCTTGTACTTAGCAAATCGGCAAATGAAGAGAACTTGTGGGTTTCAGGTTTTACTTGTGAGGGCAGAACCCGGGTCTGGGGGTTCCGACCCCCAGACCCCCCGTTGAGAGGCGGGACGCCGCCTCTCAAACTCTCCTGCGTATGGATGGCTGGTGTGAAGCGTAGTGCGGCATTCGCTCCATTTTAGATTTTAGTTGGAATTTACTTGTTCGGCGGAACCGACGTTGTGCGAATGGGATCGATCTGGGGAATGACTTGTAGCCATTTTTTGACTTGAATTGATGCTTTGCTGTCAACTATCAACTATCAACTATCAACTGTTTAACTAATTACTTGAATTTGCGAACCTTTACTGGTCTTGTGTACTTCGATTCGGGTTTGGAAGGCTTCGCGAAATTGGGGCATGTGAGTGACAGTCAGGATGCAGGCAAAGTCGGCAGAAATGGCGTTGATGGCTGCTATGAGGCGATCGCATCCTTCGCGGTCTTGGGTGCCAAATCCTTCGTCTACGATCAGCATCTGGAGTGGTGTTCCGGCGCGTTGAGATAGGAGTTTGGCGAGTGCGAGGCGGATGGAGAAATTAATCCGAAAAGCTTCGCCGCCAGAGTATGTTTCGTAGGATCTGGTGCCATTAGCGTCACCGATGACGATATCTAATGTGTCGATGAATTTAGCATTTTTGATATTTGATTTTTTCGTTCGACTGGCTTTGGTGGCTTTTTGAGTGATAAATTGAACGTGAAATTGATTGTTACTAAGTTTGGAGAGGATTTGATTACTTTCGGCTTCGAGTTGGGGTAAGACGTTTTCGATCACTAGTGCTTGAATCCCGTTTTTACCAAAAGCTTTTCCGAGTTCATCATAAATTTTGTACTGGGTTTTATAAGTATCGAGTTGCTGCTCTTGCGATCGCAGTTGCTCTTTAATATTATTTAGTTGGGTAAGTTGTTGTTCTAGGCTACCTAAAATTGAGAGATTGGTATCTAGCTGTTGGCGACGTTGGATGAGCTGTTGTTCGATCGATCTAATTCGTTCGTCGGTATCGGGGGCTTTGGCAATCTCGATCGCAATTCGATCGATATCTAGGACTGATTTTTGGCGATCTTCTAAATTTTGTAGCTCGTTAGCTGCTAATATTTTTAGACGATCGAGGATTTGAGGATGAATTTGTTTCGCTTGGTGTAATTCTTGATGTTGCAGTTGGATCGATTGTGATTGACGGAGATCGGTTGAGGCTTGATTATGACGATTGCGATCGTATCCCAATTCTTCAATTTGGCGAGTGAGTTCTATTATCTCGATCTGTAAATCTGAATTAGTTTGAAGTTGAATAATTTCCTCTTCGATTTTGGCAGTCTCGACTTGTAATTGACTCTTGCGATCGATTAGTTGTTGCTGCTTGCGTGTAGCATCTTTGATTCGTTCTTGCTTGATTTCTGCCCAGCGTAATTTATCAACATCACCTCTAGCGAGAGCATGACTCTGTTCACTATAGCTAGTTGTGGCTATTTGAACTATTAAATCTTGCAATTGAGATTGTAATTCACTTGCATAACTTTTAGATTCGATCGCTATTTCGATCTGAGATTTTTCGATAGCAATTTCTTGAAGATTTACTTTCAATTCATCGATCGAATCTAGTTGTGCTTGCAGTTTACCTCGCTGTTCCCGCAGGCTTTCCGATCCGGCTAGTTCGCGCTGTAGCTGTTGATACTCCGCGACTAAAGCTTGACGTTCTTGGGTATAACGCGATTGCTCTTCTTGGGTAACTGAAATCTGTTGCTCGATATTTCCCCGATCGCTTTTGGCACTACTCAATACGTGTTGCCAATGATTTTCGTCTAATGGTAAATTGCAGACAGGACAACTGGCATTGGGAATCTCTAGCAGCTCTAATTTTCGATCTAGTTCTACTAATTGCCGTTGGTAATTATGAGTGTCTGCCTCCAATCGTTGGAGATTCTCTTTCTTGACTAAACCTTTATCTTCAATCCGCTTTTGATAGACTTTTTTGCGATCTAATTCAGTAATCTGTAAATCTAATAAGCTCAATCTATCGACAATCTGAGGATACTCATCAGTTTTAAGTTTGACTTGCCGCTCTCGCAAGATTAGCTCATTTAATTTAGCCTGAATTTTTGCTGTCTCTCGATCGATCTTAGTCTCTAATAAAACTCGCTCTTGTTGGAGTGGTAATACTTCGGCTTGCAATCGATCTAATTCGATCGATCTCTGACGACAGATTTGCAATTGAGCCATTGCTTTAGTCACATCTCCGGCTGTGGCTAAAATATCGATTAATTCTGGCTCCTGCTGAATGACTAAAGCTAACTCGGCTTGACTTTTACCTAAGCTTAACTGTAACTGTCGATCTTTTTGAGCTAGTTGGTGCTGCAATGCTTGGAGTTTAATCTGGAGCTGTCGATCGAGATCGAACTGCCGATCCAAAATCTCTACCTGTTGCTGTAAACTGAGATAAGCTTGGTAAGCGATCGAGATTTCATCGCTGCGGATTAGTAAACTATCCAAACGATTTCGATCGATCGTCAGGAGCTGAAGATCTGCTTGAATTTGGACTGATGCTTGAATTAATTCGCGATCGCGTTTTTGCTCCCAGGCTAACTGTTGTTGCCAAGTCTCGCGCTGTCTGGCAATAGTTCTAAAACTTTCTAGTTCCTGCTCCTCAATACTTTGGGCTTGCTGCAATTGAGTAATTTGGACTTTTACATCATCGCGCTGTTGGGTAATCCCCTCAATTTGAGTCAATTGCAACCGATCCTCAGCCAAACTTTCCGTCAACACCTCCACTTGGAGTTTATATTGCTTGGCTGACTCCTTGGCTTTATCTGCTAATTGCTCGTAGCGATCGAGCTTCAATAAATCTGCTAAAATCTGCTTGCGATCGGTTGGCTTTTTGAGCATAAACTCATCAGCTTTACCCTGACGTAAATAGGCAGAATTAATAAAAGTATCATAATCAATTTTCAGATAGTCATCGATCAATGCTTGGGTAGAACGAATCCCTTTTTGGGTGAGCGTGCGAAATTGTCCCCCACTAGTCCGAATTTGAAACTCCAATCCCCCATTGCCATCGCGCTGACGGGTGCGAATAATCCGACAAGTCTCGCCGTGCATCCCGAAAGTAAAATCTACCCGCACATCCATCGCCCCCGCACTAATCGCATCATCCTCACTCACCGCCCGACATTCACCCCAAATTGCCCAGGTAATCCCTTCTAGTAGAGACGATTTGCCCGCACCATTTGCACCGCAAATACAAGCGGTATGCAGCCCCGTGAAGTCCAAGCTGGCTTCACTGTAGCTGAGAAAGTTCTTGAGTGATAGTTGCAAAGGAATCATAATCGAGCGAGGAAAGGGACTTCACTTACCCTCTAGGATAGAGAGTTTTGGGACAACTGTGGTATTTTTGTGCTAGTTCAATTTGAGAAAATGAGACGGCGCGATTTCAATTGAGTGCGGTGTGCAAACTTAGCTAGTCATCTTTGCATGGCAGCCCTTAAACTGAATTCACGTCAAATTAGTTGCCGAAAGAGGACGAAAACCTCGATCGCAATTACTATCCATGTGGAGCAAGCAATCCGCTTCTGCGCCCAGAAATTGGCTATTCTGGAATCGCACACGACCTGGTTGTAGATAAGCTCAATAATCTTTTTGATGTGGTGAGAGTATGACTGTTTCTAAACAATGGTGGAAATTAATTGGTTTAGTCGTCGTCGCAACAGTAGCTGGCTGTAGCAAAGCACCAGTCACCCCAACTACTAATGCTCAAGTAGTCGCAACTACCACCCCAACGCCATTACCTGCACCTAACGAAGTCTGGATGACTGAATTTCAGCAGATCGATGGTACACCATATCTGTATGCGCCGATCTATGTCGCCGCACAAGAGCAAAGAAACATCATCAAACAGCTTAAATCTGCTGCCTCCGAGCGCTATGAAGGTCGCAATGGGGGTGCAGACATTCGAAATTATATGTTCGTCCACCGGGACAACTTGTCGGCGAGTAAATTACTTGCCAATAATAGTTCGCGATTGCTAGAAATGGAGCAACTTGGCGCAACTACCGTCCCAGCTCGTCTAGATCCCGATAGTCCCATCACAGGGAAAGGGGCTAAAGCAGTTACAGCATTGTGGCACCTGCGCGTCCTCGCAGATACAAACGGTGACAAAACCCTCAACGAGTCGGATCGCAAGCAACTCGACATCTCCGATGCTTCTGGAGCCAACTATACCGAAATTATCAGAGATATCGATAAAATATTGCTAGTCTACCCTCAAGGACTCGATCGACGACTGGTAATTTACACTTCAGGTACCAAACGCTTTGTTGCTGATGTAAATATCCCTAACCGTAGAGCTATCACCAAAGAGCTACCACCGCTAAATTAGCAGATCGCTGATGATGACCCTGCACTGTTTGTTAAAATCGTGCGGTACACTGTAGGATGATAGGATGAGCGGCACGATTGTGGGAGGAAGTTGCTTTGGATGAGTTACGAACGGCTTTAGAACTGGCTACTGAAGACGAGCTACAACAATTAACTAGGATTCTCTTTAGCCGTAAGTTCAATCCCTTAGACTACGTACGTACCCCAGATCTAGTAGAGATTCAGAGTCAAGATCGAGATAGTTGGTTAGATACGATCGAGGATCGATTTCGATTTTTGGCAGCGGATGGCATCACTGTCTTACAAGGACGGACTCAAGGAGTTAGTTACCGCCAAACATTGGTGCAAGTCTGTCGATATCTCAAGATCCCCTATTCCCAGCAACTCAGTACCACAGATCTCGAATCAGAAGTTTTTTTGCATCTGATGGGCAAAAGTTGGCACAAGTTACCGTCTGGAGATCGGGATGCACTGACAGTTAGAGTCCAGAAATCTCTGGCAAATACCCGTTTCGACCAGCCTTTACCAGCACATATTCAGCACGATCCGATTAAACTAATCCTAAAAGGTAGTGGCGCGATCGCGGTAAGTTCGGTAATTAAACCATTAGTTCTCCATCAAATCGCCCGCCAATTTGCTTTTCACTTTGCTAGCTATGAAGTTGCCAAACAAACCCTAATTCGGGGCGGACTCGCAGCTACAAGCCAGTTGCAAAGCTACATATCGCTCTACATGGCAAAACGCGGTATGCTGCTCTCCACCACCCAGCAGGTGGCTGTCAGAGGTGTTTTCACCATTTTAGGGCCAGCGATGTGGGGCTGGTTTTTTGCCGATCTCGGTTGGCGGTCGATTTCGACTAATTACGGGCGGATTATTCCCACGATTGTGGCACTAGCTCAAATCCGATTGACTCGTTCGCACAGTGTCTTCGGCGACGACTCGAATGGCTGGGAACCAGCTTATAGTTAGCGAGAAAATTAGTTCGGGGTATCCCCTAAGTTCAAAGATCTCTTGACTTTCAATACCCACCACTGAAACGATTTGAGAGCTTATTGCTAGAACTAGCTGCGGGGAAGTTAGATCGAGTAACTTAGATCTAGATGAACTTTACACTCCCGCGCTGGGTTGATACTGCCGATCGTATGACTAATTTACCATTTGACCCGCAGGCATTACCGACACTGATCGAGCAGGGTTATATTATCAGCCAGACTCATCCTAGTCTACCGCTGACAATCTATAACTACACAGCCAAAGCTCAATTCGATCGCTATTGGGTAGATACGACGCTACACTGTCGGGGATTGGTGCTAGATGACCATTATCGATCGATCGCTAGACCATTACCCAAGTTTTTTAATCTCAGCGAATATCAGGGCACAATTCCCGACGGGGTGCCGAATATCTACGAGAAGCTAGATGGATCGTTAATTATTCTGTTTTACTACCAAGGGCAATGGGAAGTCGCTTCTAGGGGCAGTTTTGCCTCAGAGCAAGCACAAATGGCACGCGTATTACTAGCCAATTATCAAGCCGATCTAGGTACACTCGATCGAGAGTACACCTATTTATTTGAGATTATCTATCCCAGCAATCGGATTGTGGTGGACTATGGCTCCTCGCAACGGCTGGTACTACTCGCGGCGGTACATACTCAGACAGGAATAGAGCTAGAGCATACCCAGGTAAATTGGAGCGACACAGCACAGACTTATCCAGCGACTACTCTCCCCGAATGGCTCAAATCTATTGACGAAACCCAAGCCGAGCTACACAACCATGAGGGATTTATTCTCAAATGGTCGAATGGTTTTCGACTCAAATATAAGCTAGCTGATTATGTCCGGCTCCATCGCATCATTACTAGAGTCCAAGCTAAAGATATCTGGGAATGTCTGAGCCAAAATCACAATCTCGACCAGTTTCTCGATTCTGTCCCCGATGAATTTTATAACTGGGTGAAAGATACCAAGCTAGAGCTAGAAACTAAATATCAAGCAATTGAAACCACATGTCAAAATGCTTTTCAAGATTTAGGCAATCGCAGAGAAACAGCGATGTATTTTCAAACCCAAACATATCCTGGCGTATTATTTCTAATGTTGGATAAAAGAGACTACAGCCAAGTCATCTGGAAACTGATTAAACCTGGCTACGAGCGTCCATTTCGCTCTAGTGGTGAAGAATAGACTTCCTGCGAAAGTCAGGCTTTAGGCTTTAGGCTTTAGCGCATCCGCAAATCGTGGCTCATGGTGTAAAGTCCGCCGAAACTTTGCTAATAAACTAGTCCGCGAAGGCGGACTTTGCATTCCGAGAAGCGATGCGCGCCCGCCTTTGTTCCCCAACGGTTTAGCGCATCAAGACAGCGGTTTCTAACAGCTTGGGTTAAGTAAGCTCATTCATCCTCCAAAATCCAAAATCCAAAATCCAAAATCACCCATGTCACTCAAACTCATCCTCACTAAAGGCTTACCTGCTAGCGGTAAAACAACCTGGGCTAGAGAATATATTCAAAAACATCCAGAAACTGCCAATATCTGCAAAGACGATCTGAGATTACAACTCAGCGGTACCAACAAACGCGAAAAACGAATTATCAAAGTCCGCGACTTGTTGACAGAACATTATTTCGAGCAAAGTTATTCGGTAATTTGGTCTGATACCAATCTCAATCCAGTTCATCTCAGACGAGCTACTGAATTAGCCACACAATATCAAGCTGAACTCGTGCTCAAAGATTTTACAGATGTATCGTTGGCTGAATGTATCCGTCGCGATTTGATCCGCGCTAATTCTGTCGGACAAGTGGCGATCGAGCAGATGTATTATGATTATCTACATTTACCACCATCACCAGCGATCGATCCACTCCTCCCAAACTGTTATTTAGTAGATATCGATGGTACTCTAGCCATCAATCATACTCGTTCTCCGTTTGCGTGGGATCGAGTCCATGAAGACGCGCTCAATTCAGCCGTAGCGATGACGATCGAGAAATTGGGACAAGATACCAATATTATTCTATTATCCGGTCGATCGAGTGTCTGCTACGATCTGACTGTCGCTTGGTTGAAACAATATCAGATTAACTACACAGATTTATTCATGCGTCCGGCTGACGACCAACGCCCCGATGATGTGCTCAAATCAGAATTATATTATGCTAATATTCGCGATCGCTATAATGTAATCGGCGTAATTGACGATCGACCAAAAGTGTGTAGGATGTGGCGAAGTTTGGGTTTGAATGTCTTTCAAGTGGGGAATCCCGACTATGAGTTCTAAGTGTAATCGATCGAACGATTACGCTTCTTGTAACTTAAAAACTACTACAAGGAACTGCAAAGTGGTATAAAAAAAGTATATTGAGAGTACCAATAGAGCCTAACAAGTAGGGAATAATAAACAAGATTAGATATATTTGTCCTGACAGATAGTCCTCCTTGAAGTAATTTTGATAAACCTACAACTTATGTCGGACTCACAGATCGAGTTTAAATCTGCACAAACACTAGATTTACCCAGGCATCAAGTCAACACAAAAGTCCAAAAATTGTGTCAACATGGTAGTGACAGTGCGTTTAGAGGTGAGCACCAACAAGCGATCGAATTCTATCATCAGGCAATAGCACTCGATCCTAACTTGGTATTGGCTTATTGCGATCGAGCTGGCTCGTTACTGGCATTAAAAGATTATCGACAGGCGGAACTAGACTACAAAACAGCACTCAGGCTCAGTCCAGCCCTAGCGATCGCGGATGGCGGATTGGCGCGGGTATATTATGCCCTCGGCAAGTATCCAGCGGCTTTAGTTGCTTGCAATTTGGCAATTCAACGCGATCCTCAAAATTTAGATTTTTATCACTGTCGCGCTCTAATTAATAAAAAACTCGGCGATTGTCAGAGTATCCTGTTCGATTGTAAGTTTATCCTCGAACAACAGCCCAGTGACATTTCAGCCCGCTGGTTAAATGCCCGCGCTCATTTTCAGCTCGGTAATTATCAAATAGCAATCTTTAACTTTAATCAGTATCTAAACATCCGAAATGATGATTTTTATGCTCATTATTATCGGGGGATCTGTTATGAAAGATTGGGCAATCTCGCCCAGGCATCGATCGATCTCGATCGGGCGATCGATCTCAACGACAAGCTAGCAATCTTGTTCCGCAGACGCGGACGGATCCGACAGCAACTAGGTGATTTTACTAGTGCGATGGCGGACTACGATCTGGCGATCGATTTAGATCCTTACATGGCACAGGCTTATACAAATCGCGCTGATATCTATATCAGTCGCGGGGACTATCCCAGAGCGTTGATGCAATCCAATCAAGCCATCTACCTCAATCCTCAGCTCGTAAGTGCTCACTATCAGCGGGGCGTAATTAATACTGAAGTTGGCAATCTTCATGCCGCGCTAGCTGATTATCACCGTCTGATCCAGATCGATCCACAGGATCTCAACGCTTATATTCAACGGAGTTGGATCTACTTTCGACATGGTGAATACCCCGCAGTGATGCAAGACTGCGAAACGGTGCTAAGTATCGATCGCAGCTCGATTCCTGCCAATTATTTATTGGGGGTAGTGCAATCTTTGTCAGGTTTTAAACAAGAGGCGATTTTTAGTTTTACGAAGGTGATGGATTATCACCCCAGCTTTATTTGCGCTCTCTATCATCGGGGACTATTGCAGTACGATCTCAAGAATGTCGAAAAAGCGATGAGTGATTTTCAGCTAGCCCAAAAAATTCAAAGTCAAGGCTTAGATTGTACTGCCAAGCGCGATGAGACTGGACTGTATGCCGAAGGGTTGGCTTTGTACCACATGGGGCACTCAGCTACCGCCAGAGTCATTCTACAGCAAGCAGCGTTAGTCGCTCAAAAGCTCAAAAGTGCTGTTTTTTATCGACAGATTACATTCACGATCGAAGCTCTAGGTATGGATTAGACTTCCTGCGAAAGTTAGGCTTTAGGCTTTAGGGGAAACTATAGAACCCATTTGAGATCTTCTGTCTTGTCGGTTTTTTATTCGGCGTCGTTTTATTCGGGAGTTCCCCCCGAATAAAAAACGACAAGACGAGGGAACCTCCGAATAAAACCGCCGCTAGTGGGGGAGGACGAGTTCGTGTACCTTCGGTAGGCTTCGCCAACGAGATCGAACGGCAAGATCGATATTGGCTGGCATAAACCCGCCTCTACAGATCCATAAAATATATACGGATGAATTTATGGATCTGTAGGGGCGGGTTTGCGGCGCGCGCTCTGGAGGTTTCCTCCAGGTTTAGCGCCACAAGACAATGCTAGAAATTTCCGCCAAGCACCAGCAAATCCAAACAAACCCGCTCGATTCCTTCTCAAAAGATCTTAAATGGGTTCCATAGACGAAAACAATACGAAAAAAGGTTATGTTTTTACTTTCGCAAGAAGTCTATTGAGTTGTCCGAGCTGAAGCGGGAAAAAGCCGATGTTCACTCGCTCGAACCCATTTGAGATCTTTTCAGGAAAAGAATCGATCGCCAGATATCAGTGAAATTCATCCCTAGAGTGAATTCTAGCCAAGTAACTCCCAACTACAATCTAGAGTGAAGTGAATGCCGCACTACGCAACTCACACGCCATCCATACGCAGCGACTCGCGCTCGTCGGGTTCCCCGACGGTTTAGCGAGTCAAGACAGGGGAGTTTGAGGGGCGGCGTTCCGCCTCTGGCACGGTGGGTCTGGGGGTCGGAACCCCCAGATCCGGGTTCTGTCCACACCAGTAAAACTCGCACCCTACAAGCTCTCATCGCTGCCGATTAGCTTCTTACTAGAAGACCTCAAATGGGTTCCACATAGCAGATTTCAATCGCGGGTATGAAAGACTGGGTGACGGGGTGACTGGGGGATTTCGGAGCACAAAAAGGCAAATCATACCTTAAATCAGCAATGCCCAGATTAATTAAGAAACCCAGCTTCTTTTAGAAGCTGGGTTTCTCAATCGATCGAATCGCGTTACAACCTAAACGGGTGATAACGTCCGACGCTTGCTGACCATTTGGAAGGTTTCGATAATGTCACCTTCTTCCCAGGCATTAAACTTATCTAAGCGGATACCGCATTCAAAGCCAGCATTGACTTCACGTGCATCATCCTTGACCCGTTTGAGCGAATCGAGTGTGCCACTAAAGACCACCTGACCCTTGCGTTGAACGCGAATGCTACAGTTACGTAGAGCCTTACCAGACAGGACATAACATCCAGCAATGTTGCCACGTCCAGCTTGGAATACTGCTCTGACTTCCACTTGTCCGAGCGGTTCTTCGACTTGTTCGGGGTCGAGTAGACCTTCCATCGCGGCTTGGATATCGCTGAGTAGACTGTAGATGATGTTGTATTCACGGACATCGACACCAGCTTCATCAGAAGCGGCACGAGCACCACTAGCGAGGGTGGTATTGAAGCCGATAATTACGGCACCACTGGCTGCTGCTAGATCCACATCAGTTTCGGTGATTTCGCCTGCGGCGGAGAGGAGTACGCGCACCTGGACTTCATTTTGGGGAAGTTGGCGGAGCGAACCGAGAATTGCTTCGACGGAACCTTGAACGTCAGCTTTGAGGATCAGGTTGAGTTCTTTGAGTTCTCCTTCCTGTGCCTTGGCAGACAAACTATTCAGGGTGACGCGACGGGAAGCCATCATCTGTTGGAGTCGCGACTGACGACGTTCGGCAGAACGGACATCAGCAATGGCGCGAGCTTCTTTCTCGATGAAGACTTCAAACTCGTCTCCCGCTTGAGGTACATCGCTCAATCCGAGTACTTCGACGGCAAAGGATGGCCCAGCAGCTTCGACGCGCGCGAGGCGGTCGTCTACCATCGCCCGAACTTTACCAAATACATGTCCAGCAACTAGAGTTTCACCAACGCGGAGGGTGCCATTTTGCACTAATAGAGTGGCAACAGGGCCTTTGGCTTTGTCGAGGTGAGCTTCAATTACCGTACCACGGGCAGTCCGGTCGGGATTTGCTTGGAGGTCTTCGACATCGGCGACTAGCAGGATCATCTCTAGAAGAGTATCGAGGTTTTCGCCTTTGAGGGCACTGACTTCGACCATGATGGTGTCACCACCGAGATCTTCTGATTGAAGATTGAAGGCGATTAACTCCTGTTTGACTCGGCTGGCATTGGCACCTTGTTTATCGATCTTGTTGATGGCGACGATAATCGGTACTTCTGCCGCTTGTGCGTGACGGATTGCTTCGATGGTTTGAGGACGGACACCATCATCAGCCGCAACGACGAGGATGGCGATGTCAGTGACCCGCGCACCCCGCGCTCGCATGGCGGTGAAGGCTTCGTGCCCTGGAGTATCGAGGAACACTACCTGCTGAGTTTTACCTTCATGTTCCATGTCCACATGGTAGGCACCGATATGTTGGGTAATACCGCCTGCTTCTCCTTGGGCTACTTTGGTCGATCGAATGGCGTCTAGTAAAGTAGTTTTACCATGATCGACGTGACCCATGATCGTGACTACTGGCGGACGACGTTGGAGCAAGTCATAGTCACCGATATCGAGCATTTCGGTAACTTTCGTCGCCGCAGCTTGTTCGACACCTGTTACCACTGCCACGCCCATTTCTTCGGCTACCATCGTGGCGGTACCCGCATCCAGGATCTGAGTGACGCTGATGGCAATCCCTTTAAAGAATAGCTGTTTGACGATTTCAGTTTCCGGCACGAGCAGCATTTCAGCTAAATCGCGAACGGTGATACTGCCCATGAGCGTAATCGATTCGGGCTTGTCAACAGTAGCTTTCTGTTCCCGTTTGTTGTTACTACTGCGTTCTTTGGCCTGTTGATCCCCCTTCATCACGGGTTTCTTGCGTTGAGCAGGAACCGCTGCTGGTCGGATACCGCCGCCACTACCGATCTTCTGTTTGGCAGGTCTGGCAATCGACAAACTCACGATGGTTTCGTTCGAGTTATCGTTACCATCTAAATCATCATCTTCATCATCCTCATCGATGACGACTGTTTTGACCCGCTTCCCTTTAGCCGGAACTTTCGCCTTGGCGGTTTCAATTTCTTCCTCTTCTTTACTCCAGCCTTTACCTTTATTGACTGGTTTTCTCAGTGGTGGCCGCTTGAGTTCGAGATCTACTGTGGTCGGAGTATTATCATCTTTGTCATTTGCAGCACCGTCTTTGCTGGGCGCACCTGGTCGGGTGGGACCACTGCCTTGCGGCTTGATCTGAACGATCCTTGCGGGGGGACGGTTTAGGGGTGGTGCGGCATTTTCAGATTTAGCCACTGGTCGGCGGACGACTCCAGTTGCTGGACTCCGTGTTGGGGCACCAACTGCGGGTCGGTCGCTGGGTTCGCTCTTGACTTGTTGGGATTTGGGAATGGGTTTACTTGGAGCTGCGGCACGGTTGCCCTGCGGCATTTTGCCATCGGAGTTATCGCCATTGGCTGGCTCTGAGGACTCAACAGCCTCAGGACGGGCTGGTGGGCCGGATAATTGGGGCTTTGGTGCTGGGGGTGCAACTGGGCTAGCAACTTTAGCACGAGTGGGGGTGCTTCCTTCAACATTCAGTTCGGTACGTTTGACCGGAGTAACATTTTCCCCTACAGGTGTCGGACGTACGACTGGACGGCTAGGACTTGGCGATTGCGTCGCTGGTCTCAGTGGCGGTTGGGTTTGTACGGGTGGCTGAGGCATCAAGGATGGCTTAGTCGGGCTATCACTCTTGTGCTCGATCTGCAAAATGCGGGCTTTGGGTTCGGTTGGTCGCACAGCTGCGCCCTGACTGGCTAGTGGTGCCGCAGTTCGCGGCGCATCTGCTTTAGCAGCAGGAGCGGGGTTTGGTGCGGATGGTGACTTGGGAGGCTCACTCTTCGGGGCAACAGGAGACTCCACCTTGTCAGTTATGACCTGACGGGGTGCCTTGTTTTGACGATCGGGAAATTTCTCGTTAGCTGCTTTGGTAATCTGCTCTGATTCTGCTTCAGAAATGCTACTACTATGGCTTTTGACCACAATATTTAAGTCCTCACAAATCCCCAATAAATCCTTATTTTCCAAATTCAATTCCTTTGACAGTTCGTATATTCTGACTTTGCCGTTGTTCATCCACTATGTCCCTATTTATGATATCGATTTTGGTGTAGATTATGACTCGATCTAGGCAAGACCATATATTTGTCTACACAATGTTAATTTTTTGATGATGAAATTTAGTATATTTAGATGAAAGCTATTACCTGGTAGTGGGTTCCGAAAATTGTAGCGATGCTACGTGATGCTGGTGGCTCCCAATCTGTTGTTGACCAACTCGTTGGCGTTGGCGTTAGCCTGTGGCTCCATCGCCGCCTTTTTCCCTGGGAGCATCGCTGTCTTTTCTTACTGCCATCGTCGTTAGGGGTGGCTAACCGCCTCGTGGAACTGACGGTCGCAAGCTGCTACACAGTGCTTGTTGATGTCAGCGGCATTACCGATCGTCAACGGGGAATCATATTATATTCTTACACCAATTTGTCATTATTGGCGAGTCCGATCGACAATTTGTGATAGTGTGATAGGTTTAGCCGATCGAAGATCGCCAGCAGCTTAAATTAGGTGTTAAATGTTAGCGATTTGGCATCGCCCGATGAGAAAACCAGATCGTTTCTGCGGTTTCGGGCAAGTCAGCCGAGCGATCTATACCAACACCACTAACCTGCGTCTTTAATCAATAATTATTTATCCTTCACGGTTAATGAGCAAAGTATATATTGTGGGTGCGGGACCTGGGGATGTCACTTATTTGACGATGCGAGCGCAACAGATTCTGACTCAATCCGAGGTATTGATTTATGATGCTTTAGTCGATCGCTGCTTGCTAGATTTAGTCCCTGTTAGTTGTGTGCTAGTCAATGTGGGCAAGCGGGGCGGACAACCGAGTATGCTCCAATCCCAAATCGATTTGTTGCTGGTGGAATATGCCCAAACAGGACGGCTGGTAGTCCGCCTCAAGAGCGGCGATCCCTTCATTTTTGGGCGCGTTACTGCCGAAATTGATGCCCTAATTGCTGCTGGTTGTGAATATGAGATCGTCCCAGGACTATCGACCGCTTTAGTCGCGCCGCTATTGGCGGGGATACCACTCACAGATCCCGTATTGAGTCGAGGTTTTGCGGTAGTTACCGCTCATCTCCCTGACGATCTCGATTGGGAGGCGTTGGCGCGGATGCCGACAGTAGTGATTTTGATGGGAGCTAACCAACTGGGCGCAATAGTCACTCAGTTATTAAAACACGATCGATCTGTCAATACGCCGATCGCGATCATTCGCTGGGCGGGAACAAAGCAACAGCAAGTCTGGATATCGGATTTAGGTCAAATCGTCTCTGAGACTGCGACTAGTGAGCTATCGCCAGCAGTAATTGTGGTGGGAGAAGTAGTGAGATTGCGAGAGTATTTACAGTGCGGGATGTCGATTGCTCCAGTCAGCCCCGATTTGGCAGCAGCAGAGCGTGCCAATTGTGTCGCCATTGCTGGCAAAACCATCCTTGTTACCCGCGCTACCGGACAAGCTAGTGAATTTTCCCAAATGTTGCGATCGCGTGGCGCACGGGTGCTAGAACTGCCCACACTAGAGATCGTTCCACCGACTAGTTGGCAGGCTCTCGATCTCGAGATCGACAGATTGAGTGATTTTGATTGGTTGCTACTGACATCCGCCAACGGTGTGGAGGCATTTTTTACTAGGTTTCACGCTGCGGGTAAAGATAGCCGCGCCCTCGCCGGAATTAAAGTCGCTGTCGTCGGTCAAAAAACCGCCCAATCGCTCCAACCAGAGGGGATTACTCCCGACTTTATCCCGCCAGATTTTGTCGCTGATGCTTTAATTAGTAATTTCCCGATCTCCCCAATTGGACAAAGGATTTTATTTCCGCGTGTCGAGACAGGTGGACGTGAAATTTTAGTCCAAGAATTTACCAATCTGGGAGCCACAATCGTCGAAGTACCCGCTTATCAATCCCAATGTCCAGCGACGATCGATCCTAGCATCCTACTCGCCCTACAACAGCAGCAGGTCGATATTATTACCTTCGCTAGTTCCAAAACAGTCAAACATTTTTGTCAACTAATCGGCACCAGCTTACCATCTGGTTGGCAAGAACGAGTATGTATTGCCTCGATCGGCCCGCAGACTTCGGCTACCTGTCGAGAGTTATTGGGTAAGGTCGATATCGAAGCAACTGAGTATACTCTACCTGGATTGGTGACAGCTCTAGAACTAGGATTTGAGTAAGCTCACAGCTTGCATCAGCGACGCGCTCTCCGTCTGTGCCTACGGCAGGCTTACGCCAACGACACGCCTCGCTTTGCTCGTCTACGGGGAACCCGATGGTTTAGCGAAAAGTGCGGGAACAGGGATTTCCCCGCTTGGGTTCGTTCCATGGTCAACTGGTTATTTCTCCCGCCCAGTGGGTTCCCCGCCGGGACGATACGGTGGTACAGGCAAGTGGAGCACCTTTTCAAGACAGCGGCGTTTTTATGTCTAGGGTTCCCCCGTCTTGTCGTTTTTTTATTCGGGGGAACCCCCGCCTAAAAACGCCGCCGAATAAAAAAGCAACGCACACAACCTGGAGGTTTCCCCTCTTGGCACACACAAACGGGAGCGAACGTCCCGTTCGATGCGCCGCTCCAGGTTGTGTGCGTCAAGACAACGACAAGACAGCGCGTCAAGACAGTTGAAAAATACTAGTGCTAAACGTAGATCCAGGGTACCCACGAGGGGCATCCCTACAGGTTAATTGTGTAGGGGTGCCCTGATCGAGTCTGTTGAGACTAAAACGGAATTTTATCGGTATCTTCATCGAAGCTGGGCGGCTCTTCGATCCGAGCTGGAGCCGGAGTGCTAGCTCGACTAGATGAAGGCGACATCGTTGTTGTAGCGGCTGCTGTGGATGTCACAGCGGGAGAATCGATCGCCATCATGTGGTATAGACGACTCGCAACTAGTTGGGCGCGTTTTTCTTTATAACCATCGCGCTCGATCGTATTCATCTGCAACCGACCTTCGATCGTCACGCGATCGCCGATCTTATAATTTTCCTTCATTTCTGTTGCCAAATTTCCCCAGCCAACAACTTCGATCGTGGGATGTCGATCGTCTACGCGACTACCTGGTGGTGGCGAAAACTGGACGAACATATCCGCTACTGCCATCTGATTGTCAGCCGTGTAGCGTAATTCGGGATTTTTGATAATCTCCGCCATCAAAATGCAACTATTCATAAGTTAGGTAAGAATTAGGGTTGAGGGACAAGTCACATCCGCTGGTAGATGCTTCCTCACTTGTACGTTGCACCAAGCAAAACACAAGGTAAAGACTTCAAGTATATCTTAGTATGAAAATACTGTTCGATCGCCATTAATGGCGATCGACAAAGCCAAATAATCATAACATTGGCGACCCTAGCATCGATCGTCACATTACGGGATTGTTAACTTCTCTGACACAGTGCGGTAACTGGTCGATGGCGATCGACGAGATTAACGTTCCAGTTACAATTAAGGAAACAATCCTGAAGTTTGGTAGAATTATAAATTACTAGTAATCTAGCAGCAACAACTTTGCCGATGTCGCTGCTAGTCAAAAATCGTTGGCGTAGCCTCTCCCTCGGAGAATCGCTCTGACCATTGCCCATCCCATTCACTTTATCGATGATAGACAAACCGATCGAGTTACCAGTAGATGTTGGTCTGTCCACACCAATTCTCCTCTTAGTACTAGTCGCATTAGAAGCAGTACTCTCCGCCGACAATGCGATCGCGCTAGCATCCATTTCCCAAGGCTTGATTGACGAAAAACTTCGTCCGAAAGCATTAAATATCGGTCTGCTCTTTGCCTATATTTTGCGGATGACGTTGATTGTCGCCGCGACTTGGGTAGTACGATATTGGCAATTTCAAGTTCTAGGTGCTGCCTACTTACTCTGGCTAGTGTTTCAATATTTCACAGCAGGTAAAAATGAAGATGGCGAACAGCAACGCCCTCAGTATACTTCTCTATGGCAGGTGATTCCGATTATTGCTGTGACGGATTTGGCTTTCTCTCTCGATAGTGTCGCTACGGCGATTGCTGTATCAACCGATACTTGGTTGGTGATTGCAGGAGCGACGATCGGGATTATCTTACTCAGATTTATGGCAGATTTGTTTATCCGCTGGCTAGATGAATACGCTCATCTAGAAGATGCTGGCTATGTGGCTGTAGGTTTGGTCGGGATTAAGCTCTTGGTACGCGCTCTCTATCCCGATCTGGAGATTCCTGAGTCGTTAACGATCGTCCTGGTAGCCATTATTTTCACTTGGGGATTTTCGCAACGGAAGGAATCAGCCCAGGAGTAACAGTTGACAGCTAACACTGTTGGCGATAGCCTGCCGTAGGCACAGTGTTGACAGCGAAGTTTTTAGGCTGGGGCAATCCCCAGCCTAAAAACAATCCACAGCGAAGCTAGAAGTCATTGAGCGAAAATCCTCAATCCGTTGGCGTAAGCTGTCAAACATTTAAAACACTCTTTTTGTCCTCTAGAACCTTTGCTGTAAGGGATGCTGCATCTAATAAACTACTAAGCTCAGGCGAAAGCTCCTTCCAGCCTAATTCAGCCTCACGAGCACAGAAAATCTTGGGATGTCCCATCGGTAGAGCCGCATGACAATCGATCGGTAACTCTTTGCCGTTTTCTCCAGCCAATGCTTGAGCCAGGATACAGCCAGCACTTCCCGCATCATAAATTACTACACCACAACTATTTTGGCCTGGATCGACTCGGAGTATCTTATCCAGCGTCAGCCGGATACTGAGCTGAAAGGCAATTACCAAAATCAGCGTCAGCATTCCATCACTAACTAGGATGGAAGCTGGAATTGCTGGATCGATAAACCAATTAGCAATTGCCGCGATCGCTACAGAACTTGCGATCGCAGCTTTAGCGATCGTGAAGATAAATTCACCATCAATGTACTTCGATACCTGCTGATAAATCCTGAACGCCCAAAATAGTCCAATTTTGATACTAATTTCTAGTACCACAAACTTTCCGAGGTGCCACGGTGCCATAGGTATGAGGTCAAATCCCCACTCACAGCCGATCGCTGCAATAATTGAAGTCAGGAACAAACCAACATCGATTGACGTCAGAATAGTATACTTCTGATGATTGGAAAGTACATTTATAAGTTTTTCGAGAGTTGCCGCTGTAGCTTCAATACTCAATAAAGATCGGCTTTTAGTGGGCATAATATTATGACACAATCGACGGTTTTAAATAAGTTAAATTAAAGTTTCGATCGAGTTTTAAACTTGATTTATAATCTTGGTGACTACGAACACAACTAATCTTGTAGTATGTATTTTCAAAATTGCCCACTGTGTAAACTTACAATAAATAAACAACCAACTTCTCTCGATCCGGAAATTTGTAGTATAATCATGAAGTGACAAAATTTATCCGGTGAGGAGTGCACTAGAGAAACCATGAAACAAAACAATCAAAAGTCTAATTTCAAACATGCTCAGATCGGTCGAATTGCATCCTTATTACTAGGATCGGTCTTTACGGGTGTATTAATTGCCCTGAGTCCAGCGAGTGCAACACCCGTTGCATCCAGCAATAACAGTTCATTAAATAAAGTTGTAGCATCTGTACCTTTAGTTGATGCAGTTAAAGCAACTAACACCACCGCACCCGCGACTCCAGCAGCAAATAAAGTTGCTCAAGCTAGCGATGTAGCTGGTAATTGGGCAGAACCTTTCATCAGAGTTCTAGTTGACAAAGGTATTATTGCTGGTTATCCAGATGGTACTTTCAAACCCGACCAAGCGATCACTCGTGCTGAGTTTGCTGCCTTATTAAACAAATCCTTCACCCTTCAACCAATTCGGGCTGCACGTAAATTTAAAGATGTCCCCAACCGATACTGGGCATCCGAAGTCATCCAAAAAGCTTACCAAAGTGGATTCCTAGCTGGATATCCCAATGGCACCTTCGCGCCAAATCAAAATATTATTCGGATTCAAGGTTTAGTTTCCATAGTCAATGGTAGTAGACTAGAACCCTCCGGCAATTTAGACCTCAATAGCGTCTTCGGTGACGCAGCTCAAGTCCCTAGTTACGGTCAAAATGCTCTGATTGCTGCAACGCAACGATGCGTAGCTGTGAGTGTCGAGTACGACAGCAGCAAGCTTCCTGGTGGAAACTTTGGGCCGAACACCGTAGCAACTCGTGCTGACGTTGCCGCTTACATTCACCAAGTACTAGTTGGTTCGGGCCGACTGACTGCACTCGACCCGTCTAGCCCTGCCAACAAGTACATTGCATCTTGCCCCAACGGTGTGTATGTCACGAGCATTACTGGTACTCCAGATGCTCCCAAAGTCACTGCTGATGAAGCGATCGCCAGGTTGAGCATCCCCAGCCAATTACCAGAAATCTCTGCTGGTGCAGTCAGAACTTATCCTATTGGTGGTTTGACTACTCCAAGTGCTTTTGGTGCCAGCACGGGCTTCTTTGTGGGCGCAGGCTATCAAAACCAAACCCGTCCGAACATCTATGGTAATCCACCAAACGCAGCAGGTGCGCCGCCACAAGGTGGTAAAGGGCCGGAAACTTATGCCTACTCCGCTGGGGTTGGACTAGGTGATGCTCGTAATTTCTTTGGCTTAGAAGCTGTTGGGACTACATACACTCGACAGGGTGCTGGTTCCTTCGAGAACGGTGGTATTAGTTTCAAGATTCACAAACAACTCGGCGATAACTTTGCGATCGCTGGTGGTTTTGAAAATGCGATTACCTTTGGTAATAATTCCGGCGTTGCTGGCAACAACAGCGATGGTGGTGTCAATGGCGGTCGGACTGGCTACGGTGTAGCTAGCGTCATCCTCAACCCAGATCCAAATCTAGGCTTCTTTAGCAACACCACTCTATCAGTTGGTGCTGGTGCTGGTCGCTTCCGCACAGTTGGTGATATCCGCAGTGGTCGGGATACCATCAATGTCTTTGGTAGTGTTGGTACTCGTATATTACCCTTTGTTACACTAATTGCTGACTGGAATGGTCAAGATTTAGGCGTTGGTTTACCTATCTCGATTCCTTTGGGTGGTGCTTCACTCCAAATTACTCCAGCATTCGTCGATTTAGTCAACAACGAAACAGGCGGTTCTCGCTTTGTTGTTAGCGGTGGTTTAGGATTTAGTTTCTAATCTCAGCTACTCGATTTGTTAACTGTTGGAAATTTAAGGATCGATCCTCAAATTTCCAACAGCACTATTCATCCCCTTCATCATGAGTATCAACATGAAAATATCATCTTATTTGTTAGGACTGGGTGCTGTAGCTACTAGTCTAGTCGCACTCAATCTCGCTCCTGCTAGTGCCCAAATTGGCAATGGTTCCGATAACGGTAACATCTTCAACTCGATCACCAGCGCTGGTGGTGGTGGTTCTGTCGGTAGCGGCGAACCTGCTTATGTCTCTGGGAGCCAAAATGCTGTCAACCAGCTTTCACAATCTTTGACAGCTAATACTGTTGGCGATGCAGCCACATTTGATGTGATCAATGGTGCAGCACCTGCACCTTTAGTTGCAGCATTGTTACCTGCTGGTGTTGCTGCTGATGGCGCAACAGGCAGAGCTGCTAGCAATCTTGCTAATACCGTGCAAGGGATGCGCTCTAGCAATGGAAATATCAGTGCCACCAAGCTCAACGCATCGGTTGGAGCCTACAATGACTACGTTAAGGCTTTAGTCGGCGAACTCGGCCCTGAGAAAGCATTGAGTGACGCACCCAACGGACAAAAAGCTCTCCAATCAGTGTTAGGTCAACTAATTCAAGTTGCCAGCCAATCTTCACCTACAGCGGCTCCTACTCCACCCGCTCCTCCTAGATAGTAGATATAGCAATCCTATCTGAGTTCTTTGCAGTAACAATCTGTAGGATTGCTTGCGCTCTAAAGGTAAAGATGCTTATTTAAGATCGCCATACCTCTAAGTTTGCTAGATCGCTAGTTATTAAATTACAGGAACAAGAAGAAGCTTTTCTTGTTCCTGTTGTTTTTGCAATCCTAAATAAGAATTGCTCTCAAATTTGGATAATAGATTAGCGAGACTAACTGTGAGGATGAGATAGATTTTGATGCCAATAACTATCTGGTGTAATCATAGCTTCAAAATCCGATGCAGGCAAAGGGCGACTAAATAAGAAACCCTGAACGGTATCGCAATCGATCGATCTCAAGAACTCCAATTGTTCGACTGTTTCTACCCCTTCAGCTACGACATTGAGATTTAATTCGTGTCCTAAATTGACAATAGTTCTGACAATCCCTGCATCGATCGTATTTGCCCGAAGTTCTCGAATAAATGAGCGATCGATTTTGAGTCCATCTAGGGGTAAATACTTGAGCGCAGCTAGGGAAGAATAACCCGTACCAAAATCATCCAAAGCGATCTTAACACCTATTCCTCGGAGAGATTCTAAAATCGCGATCGTCAGGTCTAAATTTTCGATCGCGATACTTTCAGTAATTTCTACTTCTAATTCCGTCGGTGAGAGTTCAGCTTCTGCTAGAATCGCGACGATCTTATCGATTAAGTTGCGATCTTGGAGTTGTCTAACTGAAAAATTAACGGCGACTGGAAAATTACCCAGTCCCATATTTCGCCAAATTTTTTTCTGCTGACAAGCTGCTCTAATTACCCATTCACCAATTTGGACGATCGATCCAGTTTCTTCGGCAATTGGAATAAAATCAGCAGGATTAATTAGTTTTTGATGCAGTTGACACCGGATTAAAGCTTCGACTCCAACAATTTTTCCAGTTTGAGTATCCAGTTGTGGTTGATAATGTAGTAGTAACTTTCGCTCGTCGAACGGATTGCCCTTTGCATGAGCGATTGCTCGATCGATCGTGTTTTCTAAGTACAGTCGATTCTCTTTTGGTACGAGTATTTTGGCAACCGGAACGTTACCCCCGCTGGGATGATAAATCTCATAGCTATTGCCATTAGTTTGGGCGCATTTAAGTGCAGCATCAGCATGTTGAAGTAATGTATCGACACTTTCGCTCGTAGCGATAGCAATGCCGATACTAGCTTTGGTGGATAATAAGTTAGTCTCTAAGGTATGAAAATCTCGATCGAAAGCAAAGGGAAGATTGAAACAATTTAAGATCCGATCGGCAACTCGATTTACAGCCGAAATATTGCTCAGACAGGGAACGATCAGTGCAAACTCATCCCCACCCCAGCGTCCAATTAGTGCCTCTGTCCCCAAGATATTTTCTAAGCGTTCGGCAATTAGTTGCAGCAATCGATCGCCAACTCCATGACCGAGACTATCATTAATATCTTTGAACCGATCTATATTGACAAGTATTACTGCTAAAACTTCACCAGTAGACGGCATTTTTGCCAAAGCTAGAGTCAAGTATTGATTTAATAGTTGTCGATTGGGTAAGCCAGTTAAAGTATCATAATAAGCTCGATCGCGAACCATCTGCTCGACGCGTTGTTGCATCACAGCCACATACATCTGCATCGCTAAACTTTGAGCTAATTGCAATTGACGATCTGTCCACTGAAAATCTTGGTTGAGAATAGACGCAGATCTAAATATAGTCAGACAGCCAACACATTGACGGTGGTAACGGAGGGGCAAGATCAGTAAAGACTCAATCCCCGCCAGATCGAAAGCAGGCATCAACGGTGCTAATGCTGGTTGTTGGGATACCCGATCTACTGGATAAACTTTTGCTAGGGGCTGTACTGTAGCGGCATCGCTCGACTGGGAAGTCAGATGCGGATAGATCGGATTTTGCCACAACGAATTTTTTTCAATCGGGGTGGAAGTACGCGGCTGTAAGCCATAGCTATAGATTTGCGCGCGTCGAGCTAGGGGTTTTGCCAGGATCAGGAGTCTACTACCATCAGCATTGAGAGCTTGAGTGATGTCTGCGAGTAATTCTGACTGGATCTGGGGTGCAGATGGTGGCGAACACAACATCTTCATAATTTGCTGCACTGGTTTTTCAGCGGCGGTTCGGCGATTGAGGATGAGTAAATAGTGATAGTCTGGATCGAAGAAGCTACAATTTTTACTATTTGCTGCTAACGAGTGAGATTTTATGGGCGACAGCACTAATGATATCCCAATGCCTCCCCATCTGCCGACGAGCGCAGCAGAACTTGCCGAATTAGTTACCATTGCCAACCTGGATCGATCGCCACTAATAGTCGCCGGAAACAGCACTAAACTAGACTGGGGCGGGATTGTTAGCGGTGGTAAATCGCTTGTGAGTACTCAGAAACTCGATCGCTTAATCGCTCATGCTGTCGGCGATCTGACGATTACCGTCGAGGCGGGGATGAAGTTCGCCAAATTGCAAGAGATTTTAGCTACCGCTGGGCAATTTTTACCCCTAGATCCAGCCTATCCCGATCGAGCCACAATTGGCGGCATTATTGCCACGGCTGATACTGGCTCCCTGCGACATCGCTATGGTGGCGTCAGAGACTTGCTCCTGGGCATCACTTTTGTCCGCGCTGATGGCAAAATCGCCAAAGCTGGCGGACGAGTAGTCAAAAATGTAGCTGGCTACGACATGATGAAGCTATTTACTGGCTCCTATGGCACGCTGGGGATTTTGACAGCAGTGACTTTGCGGGTGTATCCAGTCTCCACCACTGAGGGAACTGTGATTCTCACCGGAGCGGTAGATCGGCTCGCGAACGTGGCTAAAATTCTCCTCGCCAGTACTTTGACCCCGATCGCCGCAGACGTGGTTTCTACGGCATTTAGTCAGCATCTGAAGATTAGTAATACTCCCAGCTTAGTAGTGAAATTTGCCACAATTCCTGAGAGTATCGCCCAACAGTCAGCACAGTTGCTAGAGATTGCCAAAGGATTGGGGTTAAAGGGTGGTACTTGGCAAGGAGCGCAAGCAGCACAACTGTGGAGTAGCATTCAAACCGGAATTTGGGGCGACCGTCCCATTGGCTGTAAATTAGGTGTCAGACTCACCGCAGCAGTAGCAACGATCGATCTGCTCGATCGATTGACAGACAATACAGCCAAAGGCGTAATTCACCTCAATAGTGGCATCGGAGCCATCGCGATCTCAGACTCGCACCATATTATTGCCCCCTTCCGCAGTCATTGTGAATCGGCGGGCGGTTTTCTCTCTGTCTTACAAGCACCTGTAGAGGTGAAACAGCAACTAGATGTTTGGGGTTATCGAGGTAATGCGGTACCGCTGATGCGACAAATTAAACAACAGTTCGATCCATTCGACATGCTCAATCCAGGACGCTGTTTTTAGAAGATCTCGATCGATGAGATCGGCAAGCATCTACAAATCACCGATCGATCCATTTACGGATTGGGAACACAAAACTTAATTGCATGTCATGGAATATCATCAGTGTTCATATTTTTAGTTAGGTTTAATTCCCATGTCTGGATCCATGTTCCAAAAATCGATCGCGGCTACTCTGGGTGCGGCGATTGTCTCCACAGGTCTTTTCGTCAGTATTTCTAGTCATGCCCAAAGTGGTACTCCTGGAACAACTACTAGCCCCTCAACTAGCCCCTCAACTCCTAGTGGCGGGATGACGACTCCTAGTGATGGGTCGATGACAACTCCTAGTGGGGGGTCGATGACAACTCCTGCTAAAACGACGGCTCCTACTGGCAAGACGATCGTCAGTATTGCTGCGGGAAATAAAAATTTCTCAACATTAGTTGCGGCACTAAAGGCAGCAGATCTAGTGGAAACTTTATCGGCTGCTGGTCCTTTTACAGTATTTGCACCTACCAACGCTGCCTTTGCCAAACTACCCAAAGCTACTCTGGCAAACCTGCTCAAGCCTGAGAACAAACAGCAACTTCAAAAAATCCTCACTTACCACGTCGTCTCTGGTGCTGTGACATCCAAGATGCTCAAGTCAGGAAAAGTTGCCACTGTTGAAGGCGGTAGTGTTACTGTCAAAATTCGCGGCAAAAAAGTGATGGTCAATAATGCTAATGTCATTATGGCTGATGTCAAAGCTAGTAACGGTGTGATCCACGCGATCGATACCGTGCTGATGCCGTCTACTAAGTAGTCACTGATGGCTAACTAGTTAATACTAAAAAAGGTGGGTATTACCCACCTTTATTGTTGGAAATTGCCTTTGTCTTGACTTCTACCCGCTTATCCTTTTCCTCTGACTCGTTTTTACATGCTCCGACAGAATTTATTGCTACCCATATCTACAGGCGATTTATTAATCGAGCCGCTACCACCGACGATCGATCGAGAGATCTTATTATCATTAATTATTCCGACCTATCAAGAGCGGAATAATATTGCCCAAATCGTGGAGCAGTTGACGATCGAACTCGATCGACTCATCCCAAATGATTATGAACTAATCGTAGTTGATGATAATAGTCCCGATCGCACCTGGGAATTAGCGCAAGATCTGACCGAGCAATATCCCCATCTGCGCGTCCTGCGACGGACAAAGGAGCGGGGACTAGCAACAGCAGTTATCAGGGGCTGGCAGACCGCCAGAGGGCAGATCCTGGGGGTAATCGATGCCGATCTGCAACATCCGCCTGAAGTCCTGCGGCAGCTATGGCAAGCGATCGAATCGGGAGCCGATCTAGCGATCGCGAGTCGGAATGTCGAAGGCGGTGGAGTGAGCGAGTGGAGTCTGCTCCGTCGCTGTCTATCTAGAGGAGCACAACTACTGGGACTAATAATTCTCCCAGAAACGATCGGGCGGGTGACAGATCCGATGAGTGGCTATTTCCTGCTGCGGCGAGAAACGATCGCCTCAAAAGTATTAAGCCCTGTGGGTTATAAAATCTCGATCGAAGTGATCGGGCGCGGCGATATTGGCAAGATTGTTGAGGTTGGCTATGAGTTCCAAGAACGCCAAACTGGAAATAGTAAAGTTACAGGGCGACAATATCTAGAGTATATTCAGCATTTATTTAGATTGCGACTGGCTCGGAGTGGGAGATTCTTGCAGTTTATTGCCGTCGGTTTGAGTGGGGTAGTAGTTGATATGTCCTTACTATACTTATTTAGCGATGCCAGTACACTTGCCTTACCACTAATATTAAGCAAGATTTTGGCAGGAGAGTCCGCAATTATCAACAATTTCCTTTGGAACGATCGTTGGACATTTGCCGATCTAATTCGCACTCAAACTAGTCGCCGTCAAAAATTTCGCCGCTTTTTGAAATTTAATTTAATTTGTCTGGTGGGACTAATGTTGAGTCTGACGCTCTTGCATCTACTCTACAACTTCGCGATCCACGATCGATATATTGCCAACTTCATTGCGATCGCTAGCGTCACCCTATTTAATTATTGGCTCAATCTCAAATTAAGCTGGCGGGTGACTGATGATTCTGCATAGCCGACAATCCAGATTAAGACAACCTCCTCTGGGGAGAATTATTAGCAGATTTCGAGTGGTATTTACGATCTTATAGATTAATAATGATGTAAAGTTTCTTTAACAGACATACTTTTTTTCGAGTGGATTATCTATATTAATACCATCAGCTTAAACTGATCCCCGATATGGGATTGACCAAAACGTATCAGTTTTAGCCAGTATCCATCTAGATAGCCGGAGCCAATAAAATGCAATCAACTCAAAATCGCACCATTTCCAAAAGTCGTTACATCGCTACAGCTAAAAGCTTCTTAATTTGGTGTTTTGCGCTAACAGTGACCCTGTTAGTAGTTGGTTTCCCATTAGTTGTGTTGATGGCTACCATCGGAGCGTTACTCTCAATTACACTCAACCCAATCCTACCAGTAAGTGCAGTTTTACTAGTTGCTGGTGGCACGATTGTCCTCAATATTTTAGCAGTAGTGGTCGGAGCTGGAGTCCTAACTTCAAAAGGTATTCATCCTCATGAAGTCCGCTGGTTAAGTTGGTTGCACGGTGATGCAAACCCAGTTAACACCACTACTTATGCTACTTGCCCACTCACCTGTGATATTGATTCCTAGAAATCACACTGTTCGGTTTTATTCATCTCATCTATCTCAACCTCAGCTCGGAGCCTTATCCGAGCTTTTTTGTGTTCTTTTTCACAGGATGGTTTGAGTTGTTGCGTAGATCTTTACCCCACCCCTTTACAAGCAGGGCTAATCTATTGGAAAAAGAATAATGCTAAAACCCAATTGTTTCGTTTAACTTCCATCTACATTCGATCGAGACTTAACGACAGAAAAGGGTTAGATCGGTTTTTATCTGGTGGATGGATCAGCCCTGCTTGTAAAGGGGAGGGGGCAAGAGCAACCCCTTTATAGGATGATAATATTGTGTAAATCTTGATGATTGGAGATTGCCCGATCGATCGACTTACTATCCACTACCTACGAGCTTATGATTCCTATCTGTTTTACCCTCGGAACTCGTCCTGAAGCCATTAAATTAGCCCCTGTGATTCGCACATTTCAAGCATCGAGTAAATTCACGACACAGGTGGTTTTAACTGGGCAACATCGAGAGATGGTAGCGCAGGTGATGGAGATTTTTGGGCTAAAAGCCGATCGAGATTTGGATATCATGCAGCATCAACAAACGCTCACAGATATTACCCAACGTAGCTTACAGGGGTTAGAAAAATTATTCCAAGAGATCGCCCCCCAACTAGTTATCGTTCAAGGTGACACTACTACGGCATTCGCTGCCGCTCTAGCAGCATTTTACCAGCAAATCCCGATCGGACACGTCGAAGCCGGATTGCGGACAGACAATATCTACAATCCCTTTCCTGAAGAAGCCAATCGGAGACTCATCTCCCAGATTACCCAGTTACATTTTGCCCCCACCAGTCTCGCCGTCGAAAATCTCCACAAATCCGGCGTGACAGGCGAAATCTATGAGACGGGAAATACCGTCATCGATGCCCTCCTCACCGTCGCTAAATCTCAACCTGCTTGCGATATTCCAGGCTTAGACTGGACTAAATATCGGACTATCCTCGCCACAGTCCACCGTCGCGAAAATTGGGGCGAACCGCTCCAAAATATCGCTGCGTCGATGCTCCAAATCCTGGAGAAATTTCCCGATACGGCACTATTACTACCCCTACATCGCAATCCTACCGTGCGCGAACCACTTACCCAACTGTTGGGCACTCATCCCCGCGTTTTCCTCACCGAACCCCTTGACTATACTCAACTCGTCGGTGCGATCCAACGCAGTTATCTGCTGCTCTCTGACTCCGGCGGGATTCAGGAAGAGGCTCCCAGCTTGGGTAAGCCCGTGTTGGTACTCCGAGACACTACCGAGCGTCCTGAAGCTGTCACTGGCGGAACTGCAAAGTTAGTCGGGACGGATGTAGCCCGAATTACCGCCGCAGCCAGTGAGTTGCTTGGCGATCCTGTGGCTTATCAAGCGATGGCGAATGCAATTAATCCATTCGGGGATGGAACTGCTTCAACACAGATTCTCGCTGCTGTGGAACGGTTTTTTGGAGTGTGATTTTGAGTTTGGAGATTCGATCGAGATAGTGTCAGAACTGCATTACAGTTAGATGGTGGGCAGTGCCCACCCTACTGGGACGACACGACTAAAACTGTGGGCATTCAGAACTCTGAAAAATACAATGAGTAATATTTTGAGCGATCGCTTTACCCACAGTTTTAGTCGTGTCGAGCCACTACATTTATCTACTGGGATCTACTTTTGGGGCACGATAAGGAAATTTTTGCGTTATTTGCAGAGAAATGAGGGAATCATAGGATAGATACCTTATCTCAAGACGTTCTCAATGTTAAAATATGTTTCCTTCTACATATCATTAATTTCAATATTGCCCTTTTTGCTATTTGGATGTAATTCGGCTACTCAACAGACAGAAAAAGTAGCCCCACAGACAGAGGCTACCGAAGCTCCCACACAACCTTCAACCGAAGTTTCAAATGCAACCGAGAGTCCAAGTTCAGTAGAATCAACGCCATCAGTAGCTAAACCAGCAAAGAAAATTGCACCAGGAGAAATGTTTAAGCTTGCCTTTAACGATAAAGCAAGAATTGAATTAATCCGAGTTAATCGAATTGAAAATCGTAATTCAGGTAAAAAAGATTTAATAAATATTCAGTATCAAGTTCGTAAGATAGATGATGGAGTTGCTACTGATGATGTAATAGCTCCTGAGCAATTGAAGGCTCTATCTTAATGAAAATGCCAGATGATGTATACTCTTTTAACCTAAATATACCTTCAACACAAGCTTTTAAAAATGTTCCGATTGAGTCGAACGGACAATAAACTAGTACAGAGCTATGCTGTGGAGCGGTTTTTTGGGGTGTAAGCTGTGGTTTAGATATTCGATCGAGATCGGCGTAGGGTGTGTTAGGCTCAAGCCGTAACGCACCAGTACAGAGCTGAATATTTTTCATTTTATCCATCTCTCAATTTTTGCACAGCAATTAAATCTATAGAGTAGATAGCTATGGTCGCACAAACACCCACTGAAACCACTGCAAATATTATTTATCCAGATAGCGACGGGTTGCCGATGTCCGACAATACTAAACAATTTCGGTGGATTGTCACGATTAAAGAAAATCTCGAACTTATCTACGCCCAAAATCCTGATGTTTTTGTGGCGGGGGATTTATTATGGTATCCAGTCGAGGGCAATAATACCATTCGCCAAGCACCGGATGTGATGGTGGCGATCGGTAGACCAAAAGGAGACAGAGGATCGTATCAACAATGGCGGGAAGAGGGAATTGCACCGCAAGTTGTGTTTGAAGTTCTATCGCCTGGAAATCGGCTGGGGGAGATGCACCGCAAGTTACGCTTTTATGAGCAGTATGGGGTATCAGAGTATTATTTATACGATCCCGATCGACTGGATTTTACTGGTTGGATCAGAAGTGAAGATCGACTAGAATCGATAGAGCAACCGACTGACTGGATTAGTCCATTGCTAGGAATTCGCTTCAAACTAGAACCCGACGGATTAGTAATTTATCGCCCTGATGGTCAAACATTTTCAAGTTTTATCGATCTAGATCTCCGTCGTCAGGAAGCCGAACAACGCGCGGAAAGATTAGCTACCAAGTTACGAGAATTGGGCATCGATCCAGAAAATCTCTAATCTCACATCTTGCAACAGTTTGAAAAGACTAGTGTTAATTGTAGATCTAGGGTACCCACGAGGGGCACCCCTACAGGTTAATTGTGTAGGGGTGCCCCTTGTGAGTACCCTAAGATCTCTGCTTTGTCAGGACAAGACATTGCCCCTACCAAACTTAGATTATTTAAAAATCGATTTAGAAATGTTTTTCGACGATCGCTACTAAATATTCCGTCCAGTATTTAGTCATATCCATACTTTCAGCTTCCACCATCACCCGAATTAGCGGTTCGGTACCAGAGGCGCGAACTAACACCCGTCCTAGATTGCCCATCGCGTCTTGTGCCCGATCTATACCATCTTGAAGGGGTTGACATTTTTCCCAGTTTAAACGAGCTTCGCGATCGTCTACCCGCACATTGTGCAGGATTTGAGGATACGTCTGAAAACTACTATCCACCAACTCAGCCAGCGATCGCCCCGACTGCTGCACGATCGCCGCTAGATGCAGCGCAGTCAGAATTCCATCCCCACTGACACTATGTTGAGGCGAGAGAATATGCCCCGACTGTTCGCCACCCAGCATCGCCCCACTACTAGTCATCTCAGCTTGGACGTATTGGTCGCCGACAGCAGTACGCACAACTTTACCGCCCAGAGCTTGCCAAGCCCGCTCAAAGCCCAAATTTGCCATCACTGTGGTGATAATTTCATCATTCGGGAGCAGCCCCAAGTTGCGAAGGTATTGTCCCCAGAAATAGAGAATATAGTCACCATCCACCTTCCGTCCGAGGTTGTCTACCGCCAAGACTCGATCGGCATCCCCATCGAAGGCAAACCCAAGATCCGCCTGATGGAGGGTGACGGCGGCTTGCAGAGATCCTAGATGTGTCGAACCACACCGGACATTAATGCGATCTCCATCTGCCTCATCATGGAGACAAATTAACTCCGCACCCAATTGCGTAAAAATCTTTGGAGCTACATCCACCGCCGCACCTGAAGCTAGATCGAGGACAATTTTCATCCCGGCTAAACTGACCTCTGGCGCGATCGATTCTTTAATTGCTTCGATGTACTGAGTAATTAATTCCGGCGTGAAGTAAAGATGACCCCATTTTTCTGGCTCCAAACACTGCCCAGATTGTCCTCTGATTCCCGCCTCGATCGCTGCTTGCAATTCCTTGGCTAACTTTGTACCGTTTGCGCCAAAAAACTTAATTCCATTATCTTCCGGCGGATTATGACTAGCCGAAATCATCACACCACCGATCGCATCGCTAGTCGCCGTCAGATGGGCTACCCCAGGCGTAGGACACAATCCCAAGTTCCACACCTCAATCCCCGCTGAGGTAATCCCCGCAGCTAGGGCACTAGCTAACATATCACTAGAATTGCGCGAATCTTGACCGATCACGATCGGTCCGACATCATCAGCCGCCTCACGCAGCACCATTCCCGCCCAGTAGCCTACCTGGAGAGCCAAATTCGCTGTCAGAATATCGCCTACCCTCCCGCGAATGCCGTCGGTACCAAACAGGGGCGAGTTGGGGAGATTGAGATATTCGATCGGGGTGGATGTAATCATATATACAGTGAAGGAAGGTTAGGAGTAGCTTGGTAGATCGTATTACCAAAGGTGGCATTACTCAAGAGCGATACGTGTTTTGAATTCTTTGTGCTTGTTTGAGTAATTGCGATCGATGCAACTGGAAACCACCCAAAGCAGCAACAGATTTTACAGCCCAAGCAACTGTGAGAGTGGATGGAAGTTTTTTGGATCTCCCAGCCTTTAAAACTTCCATCTGAACGGGGTTGAGAATTTCCAATGCTGGAGCATCGGGCTGAGTGCGATGAAGATAGGTGACATGTAGCAGTTCTACCGCAATGACACTTAAAAAGCCCAGCATGGTCTTCATGCCAACAGCAGCCAATCGGTAGCGTTCACTCTGACAGCCAGACTTGAAAATTTTGTGATACTCTTCGACGCGCCAACGGGAAGTATACCAACGTAAGATCGTAGCCGCCATCTCAATAGTGTCCACAACTGCGGTCGTCAGCATCCATTCAAGCGGGGTTTCACCCTCTGGACAATCGATTTCAGTAGCATAGACAGCGTAAACGTTTAAAGGGTCACGATTGTCAAACCGATATGGTGTTCTCAGTTGAACGGGTGAAAATCGGATTGCCAATTTAGTCTTTCGAGCTTGACGGTGAGCGGTCGCGGGGAGATCGATGTCTTGTTCAAACCGAACTGGTTGGGCGGTGATGAAATCCCAGAGTCATTGACTGTTGTGGTCTAAGCTGCGATTATGACTCGCCCGTACCAGCACACCTGTATGTTTGAGCTGACGTACAGTATCGAAAACTTCAGTGATGTCACCTTCGCGGTCAAAGACATGAATGACACGGGTGGAATTTTCCACCTTCTGCTCTAGTTCGGTCAGAGCTTCTACCCAGCGATAGGATTATTTCTGGTCTAACGGTGTTTGACGTGCCGCTTTTCTGGCAATCTTTTGACGTTGTTTTGTCTGTTCTGGTGTTTCAGCTTGAGGCGGTTTGGCTTTATGTTCTCTGTTCCAGAGCTTCTGCCATAACAGTCCAATTGCTTGGGTTCGTTCCATGAGCGGGAAACCCGCTCGGACGAACTCCGCAAAATTCATAAATTCTTTTCAACTCGTTGGCACTTTTGAAGATTTCTGACATTGCTCTGCCAAAGTTTTCACTCAATGCTTTTCCAATCCACATGGCGCGATTATCCAATCGCTCATCTCCCAATTGGCAACTTGAAAAGTTTTTTGTCCACTATTCGAGCATTTTTTTGACCTCTCGCATGTAGCTTTTCTCCACTATATCTCTAAAAGCCTCTTCCTACGGGAATCCTTTCCCCTCTTCGGCTTCAGACTTAACGTGAAAAGTCAGGTTCTCCATACCTTCTCAACTCTAGATGGAAGACCGTAATATGGAGCTAGGAGAATATTATTCCTAAATATGATGAAACTAAGACCGCATTTTGGGATCGGATGATGAGAAGCATTATTGATACTACACCTGAAGTCTGAGAACTTCAGATGTTTAATCGGATGATTCAAATCACAGGTTTAGATATAACCTTGCATGGTGCTGACCCTTTTACTGTATTTGCCCCTCGCGATCGAGCATTTACACAATTGCCAAAAGCAGTGATGCAACTAACTTCAAATGTTTTGCTATTGACTGAAATGGTAAATAGTCACATTGTAGCAGGCGATCTTAGATATCAAGATCTAGTAAGCATGAACAGTCAATCATACTGAAATCGATCGATGGTATATCGCTCCATATCGATCTAAGTGATGGAATTAGAATTGGTAGTTCGACAGTAATTACCACAGAACGTGCTAAAAATGGCACTATTCACTCGATCGATCGAGTCATAATCCCTAAGATACCGCAGCAAATAGGCTGCATAAATGATAGCTCTAGGTCGTATCGATCGGTTTAATGTTTAGAAATGAGATTTATTTCTCTCCTTTTATGCTCTGCATAAATTTAAGACATTTTCATGAAAATACCAAGTAATGCGATCGAAAGAGATGAAATCAACATCAGTAGCCTCGAAAGTAATGCAACACAAAGCTTCCCAACCTCAACGACGCATTCAAAAAATATATTTAGGTTTAGCTGGCTTAGGGCTAATCCTGACTGACTGACACAAATGCCTCAAAAGCAGACAGGGAGTAGGAAAGAGTAGAAAAACATGAGAAGCTAAAGTTATCAACGCTCTAGCTAAAATTCCCATGAATAGTTCTACTCCTCTGTATCTTCAACTACTCGGATTT